>JAYVTD010000212.1:0-2581 GCA_043774765.1 Rhizobacter sp.
GCCACCACGTCGCGCACGCTCGAGGCCGGCATGGCGCTGCACAGCCAGCGCTGCGCGCCGCCCCACTCGATCATCATCTCGCCCGAGAGCCCGAGCGGCGCTGCGGTTTGCGGCACCGACAGGCGCCACAGCGTGGCGCCGGTTTTCACGGCCTCGCGGGCCTTCACGAAAAATTCGTCGTCGTGGTTGCGCAGCCCGTCCCAGAACGGCAGCGCGTGTTCGGGGCTGACGACCTGACCGCCGAAGCGCGCGCGCGCCGCCTGCACCGCCGCCAGCGCGCCGCGCAGGCGCAGGATCAGGTTGCCGCCCCACCAGGCGCTGGCGTTCAGCGGCAGCGGCAGGCCGCCCCAGGTGTTGAGCTGCGCGATCGCGGTGGCCTGGTCCATTTCCATGCGCAGCGTGAGCGTGGCGGGAGCCACCGGCAGCACCTTCAGCGAGACTTCGAGAATCACGCCGAGCGTGCCCATCGAGCCGGCCAGCAGGCGCGACACGTCGTAGCCGGCCACGTTCTTCATCACCTGGCCGCCGAAGCTCAGTACCTCGCCGTTGCCGTTGAGGATGGTCGCGCCGAGCACGTAGTCGCGCACCGAGCCGGTGGCCGCGCGCGGCGGGCCCGACAGGCCGGCCGCGACCATGCCACCCACCGTGGCGCCACGCGCGGCGGCGCTCAGTTCCGAATCGCCGAAGTGCGGCGGCTCGAACGGCAGGCACTGGCCCTTGGTGGCGAGCAGTGCTTCGAGGGCGGCGAGCGACGTGCCGCAGCGCGTGGTGACGACCAGTTCGGTCGGCTCGTAGCTCGACGTGCCTTCGAGAATGCGCGTGTCGAGCACTTCGCCCTGCGGCGCCTCGCCATAAAAGTCTTTGCTGCCGCCGCCGCGGATGCAGAGCTGTGCGCCGGCGGAGCGGGCGCTGTGGATGCGGTCGATGAGAACTTGCAGCGCGGGATCGTTCGGGCTCATGCGGGGAGGCGGGTCAGAGGCGGGTCAGAACCGCGGAATATCAGCGAACGGCAGCAGCCCGCGCCGCACATGCATCTTCCCGTACTCGGCGCAGCGCGCCAGAGACGGGATCGCCTTGCCGGGGTTGAGCAGTTCCTTCGGGTCGAAGGCACGCTTGAGCGAGAGCATCTGCTCGCGTTCGGTTGGCGAGAACTGCACGCACATCGCCGAGAGTTTTTCGATGCCCACGCCGTGCTCGCCCGAGACTGTGCCGCCCATCTCGACGCTGCGTTCCAGGATCTCGGCACCGAACTGCTCACAGCGGTGCAGCTGGTCGGCATCGTTGGCGTCGAACATGATCAGCGGGTGCAGGTTGCCGTCGCACGTGGAACACGTTGGCGCAGCGCAGGCCGTACTTCTTCTCCATCTGCTGAATAGCGAGCAGGATGTCGGCGAGGCGGCTGCGCGGAATGGTCGAGTCCATGCACATGTAGTCGGGGCTCAGGCGGCCGGTGGCCGGGAACGCGTTTTTGCGGCCGCTCCAGAACTTCAGGCGCTGCGCTTCGTTCTGGCTCACTTCGATGCGCGTGGCTCCGCTCGCCCCGAGCACCGCTTCCATGCGGCCGATCTCCTCACTCACTTCTTCGGGCGTGCCGTCGCTTTCGCAGAGCAGGATCGCGGCCGCGTTCAGGTCATAGCCGGCGTGCACATAGTCTTCGACCGCGGCCGTCATCGGCTTGTCCATCATCTCGAGCCCGGCCGGAATGATGCCGGCGGCGATCACGTTGGCGACCGCATCACCGGCTTTGCGGATGTCGTCGAAGCTGGCCATGATGCAGCGCGCGAGCTGCGGCTTGGGCACGAGTTTCACGGTCACTTCGAGCGTGACCGCGAGCATGCCCTCGCTGCCGACCAGGATCGTCATCAGGTCGAGGCCGGCGCAGTCGAGCGCGTCGGAGCCGAAATCGACCGCCTCGCCGCTGACAGTGAAGCCACGCACGCGCAGCACGTTGTGGAGTGTCAGCCCGTACTTCAAACAATGCACGCCACCGGAGTTTTCGGCCACGTTGCCGCCGATGGTGCAGGCGATCTGGCTGCTCGGGTCGGGCGCGTAGTACAGGCCGTAGGGGGCGGCCGCTTCGCTGATCGCGAGGTTGCGCACGCCGCACTGAACCACGGCCGTGCGCGACACCGGATCGAGCTTCGTGATCTTGTTGAACTTGGCCAGGCTCAGCGTTACGCCCAGCCGGTTCGGCAAGGCGCCTCCCGACAGCCCCGTGCCGGCGCCGCGCGCCACCACCGGCACGTTCAGGCGGTGGCATTCGCGCAGCACCGCGGCCACCTGCGCTTCGGTTTCGGGCAGCGCCACGACCAGCGGTTGTTCGCGGTAGGCGGTGAGGCCGTCGCACTCATACGGCACGGTGTCTTCGGTGTGCCAGAGCAGCGCGTGCGCCGGCAGCAGCGGCGCGAGCGCGGCGACGACTTCGACTTGGCGCTCGCTGCGCTGTGCCGCTTCATTGGCGGCGGCAGTGACGTTGGCGGGCAGGGCGGCGTTCATGGTTCGGGTTCCTGGAAGGGCGGCAGGGCAGCCCACAATGTAGCGCCTGCCACGGGATCGCGGCTCGACGGACGACCATCCTTGC
>JAYVTD010000213.1:0-2746 GCA_043774765.1 Rhizobacter sp.
TGCATTTCGTGCGAGACGAGGTGCTCGCGGCGTGAAGCTCCCGCGTGACGTCGCCGGTGCAAATCTCGCGCGAGGGCTGGCGCATTTCGGCTACCGGATCACGCGCCAGACGGGAAGCCACATTCGCGTCACGCTGGATGCGCTTCCTCAGCATCACCTGACCATTCCGGCGCATGACACATTGAAGGCGGGCACGCTGTCGGCCATTCTGTCTCTCGCAGCGCAGCGGCTTGGAATCAGCAGGCACGAGTTGCTTTCACAGATGAAGCTGTAGGCCGAACATCCACCCGGGCGCAGGAGACAAGATTCATGTACTTCCCCGTGGCGATTGAAGCTGGCACCAAGACGCAGGCTTTCGGTGTTGTCGTGCCCGATTTGCCAGGCTGCTTTTCGGCCGGCGACACATTGGAAGAGGCCATCACCAACGCGCAAGTGGCCATCGCCGCGTGGGTCGCCGCCGAGCTCGACGCGGGGCGCAGCATTCCCGTTCCAAGTGCGTTGAGCGCGTTGCAGCGCAAGCGCGAGCACAAAGGCTGGGCGTGGGCGGTGGTGCAGGTCGATCCGGCAGAGGCTTGACCCAGCGCGGACAATGCAACGCCATGGAAGCCCATCTCACCGCCTGTCGAAATCAGCTCGCAGACCTTTGCCGCCACCATGGCGTCGTCAGGCTGGAGGTGTTCGGCTCGGCCGCGGACGGCACGTTCGACGCGCAGCGCAGTGATTACGACTTCATCGCGCGTTTCACTGACGACCCCACGGTGTCCATGGCGCGGCGCTTCCTCGGTTTCAACGCGGCGCTCGAGCAATTGCTTGGCCGCAGCGTCGATCTGATGACTGATCACCCGATCGCCAACCCGTATTTGTGCGCCGCGGTGAACACCACTCGCACGATGATCCATGACGAGTCGCCTGCCGAAGCATTTGTTTGACGCGCTCGCGGCTATCCGCTTCGGCCCACCGCCCGGCGGGCCATAGCCTGCTACTGCATGAACCCGATCGCCCCGCGCTTGCCACGCGCATCGGGCAGGTCGCGCACTTCGATGCGGGCGCGCCGGTCGAGCTTGGCGTTGCCGAAGGCGGTCATCCAGGCGCGGCGCATTTCGCGCGGGGCCATCTCGCTCATGGCGTCGAGCACGTCGGGGTGCGGCTCGGTCTCGAAGCGTTCGCCCCAGCCGTGGTCGGCGCGGATAGCGCGGTACAGCTTGGCGGCGATACGGCGAGCCGCGTCTCGGTCGGGCGCCTGAACCTCGTAGACGTTCATGCGGTTCAGGATCGGGTCGGGAATCGCGCGGCCGTCGTTGGCGGTGGCGACCCAGATCACCTGGCTCGCGTCGATCGGCACCTCGGCGAATTCGTCGGTAAAGCTGCCTGCCGTGTCGTGTTCGAGCAGGCTGTAAAGCGCGCCGAGCGGGTCGTAGGCGTGCTCGCCACCGGCCTTGTCGATCTCGTCGACCACCATCACCGGGTTGGCGTACTCGCCGTCGACCAGCGTCTCGAACACCTTGCCGGGGCGTGCGCCTTTCCACTGGCTCGACGCGCCCGAGAGCACCCAGCCGGCGGTCATGGAGCTCATCGACAGAAAACCCATGCCGGTGCCGAGCAGCAGCGACAACTCGCGCGCGAAGTGGGTCTTGCCGATACCGGGAGGCCCGAGCAGCAGCAGCGGCGTGATCTCGAGTGCGTCGCGGCTGTCTTCGCACAAGGCGAGCTGGCGCTTGATGTCGTCGAGCACTTCGGCGAAGTTGGGCAGCTCGTCGTAGAGGTGGTCCATCACCGGCAGGCCGGAGGGTTTGACCTGAAACCGCTCGGGGCCTTTTTCGAGCATGCGTTCGTAGGTGGAGCGCAGGCTTTCGTGTTCCTTGGCGGGCAGCTTGTCGAGCTTGCGGCCGACCTCGTCGACACGGTAGAGGCTGCGCATGCGGGCGATCGGGATGCCCGTGCCTTTGCTGCCTTGGGGTCGGGCCGACACGGTCACAAGATCGTTCGAAGCGGTCATGGAATGAACCTCCACCAACAGTGCGCTGCAGGCATTCAAGCACGAATCGCCGCCGACCATCGGGGGATCAGCGCGGCAAACCTGACGCTATTGCGTGCAGCTTGTGTGCCAGGCCCGCATTTCAGGCCGCGGCGGCCGTGACCGGCTGGGCTGCCGGGTTCGCACCGACGCGGTTCTTGCCGCTGCGCTTGGCCTCGTACATCGCCGAGTCGGCCTGGGCCAGCAGGCTGTCGAACGAAAGCAGCCCGTCCGCGAGCATCGAGACGCCGACGCTGACGGTCGGCTGCACAGCCGCGCCGCGCTCGGTGACGACATAACTTTCGGCCACGCTGGCACGCACCCGTTCGGCCACCTGCAGCGCCAGCGGCAGGTCGGTGGCAGGCAGCAGGGCCACAAACTCTTCGCCGCCGTAGCGGGCCAGCAGGTCGGCGTCGCGCAGGCTCGCCTTGCAGGCCCGGGCCACCTCGATCAATACGCGGTCGCCGGCGGCGTGGCCATGCTGGTCGTTGATCGACTTGAAGTTGTCGACGTCGAGCAGCAGCACGCAGATGGGCTCGCGGGCCTGGAGCGAGTGCGCGAAGCGGCGCTCACCGACGACGAAGAAGTGGCGCCGGTTGAAGGCACCGGTCAGCGGGTCGGTGATAGACAGCCACTCGGCGGTACGGCGGGCGCGCTCGGCGTCCTGCAGCAGCGAAACCACGAGCCAGGTGACGGGCGGTGCGATCAGGGCCGGGATGCCGGCGCTCATCA
>JAYVTD010000214.1:0-10881 GCA_043774765.1 Rhizobacter sp.
CTGGGTGATGACCGAGAAACAGCAGCGCCTCTGGCTCGACGACGCCGGCCGCGCCGACATTGCGCGCGGCCAGTGCATCAACCAGCCACTGATGGCCGATCACATCGCGCGCATGGCGCTGTTCCTCGCCGCCGACGACAGCGCGATGTGCACGGCGCAGGACTTCATCGTCGATGGCGGCTGGGTCTGAACCGATGGTTGCCACGCCGCTTCCAGCAGCCTTCAGCGAGTTTTGGCAGCCCCCAGCGGCAGCCCGCGCAAGGCGTGCGCCAATTCGCTGGCCTGCCAGACCGCGATGCGGTGCTCGGCCGCAAACGGCGCGGCGTTGTCGCTGAGCGCGCCCAGGCCGATGTACAGCGCATCGGCTGGCTCGGCGGCGTTGCGCGCCGCCTGCAGGGCGCGCAAGGCCTCCAGCCCGGTGCGGGCCGATTTCCAGCGCCGCGCGCTGACGAGCATGCTGCGGCCCCGGCGTTCCAGCACGAAGTCGACCCCCTCGGCCGGGCTGCGCTCCACGCGGTAACCATCTCGTCGGAACGCCTGCTCCAGCAGGCTTGCGAACGCCGGCCAGGCCATCGTTGCCAGCGCCAGGCGGGTTTCGTCGACACGTGCAGCGCTCGGCAGCGGCCACTGGCGCCAGGCGGCGATGCCCGCGATCACGAGAAAGGGCAACCCTGACAGCGCGCCACCCATGCGCAAGGTCTCGGGCAGCAGCGCAAACCCCAGCAGGCCGAGCACCAGCGCGATCAGCGCACTCACCCACCACGGCGAGCGCAGCACCGCAAAAAGCGACTTCTTCGCCATCTGAATCTTCAAACCGGTCTCCGCTGGGAACAAAGGCAGGAGTGTGTCCTGAATGGGGCCGGAATCGGGGGCGCCGCCTCACCCCGTGACCCATCGCACACCCCCTTGAGTTGGTGCACCTGAACGGGTGATTTGATCATCACGCCGGCTGGGCCAAGATCGATACTGAATCGCGCGGTTCGCCGGCGCGAGCGCAAGGCCGGAATGCCGGCAAACCCGAGTTTCACTCTTCGGTTCAGAGGACTGACCATGGCCACATTCGACGGCAAGCACCAGCAACGCAGCACCCAGCGTGAGCTGGGCTATTGGGCGGCCTACGGCCTGCACGGCAACATGCTCATGTACTCGGCCACCGTGACCGATGGCGACCGTTTTCTGGAAGCCCCAGACGGTTTTTTCAGGTTCAACGCCTGGGAGGGCACACCGGAACAAGTGGCCCGCGCGCACCTGCTGCGCTACATCGATTCCACGCGCTTCGGCGAGGGTTCGTCGCCCTGCCCCGAATTCGTCAATTCACCGTCGTGGAAGGTTCAGGCGAGCCCGGCAGCGGCGCAGCGCCGCCACGCCTGAGCGGCCTCACTCAGCGCCCCCAGTGGCCGCCGCGCTGGCGCCAGTGACCGCCGATGTTCAGCCAGATGTGCGGCTGCCACGAATAACCGGCCCGCGGGCGGTCCCAGCGCCCCGGAACCCATTGGTGGCGGCCTCCGTTCCAGCCCCAATAGCCGCCGATCCAGAATGCGCCCGGGAACGGGATGACAGGCACCACTTCGCCATAAGGCGCTGGTGGCGCCACATCGACGGCCGGGCCTTCGTAGTAGCCCTGGTCGGCCACCGCGTAACGCGGGTAAGGCGCCACGACACAGGCTGAGAGGGCCAGCGCAGAGAGCGCGACCAACACGGGTTTGAGCTTGGACATGCTGAGCCTCCATGGGTGAGCGGCCACGAACAGGCGCCGCACCCACCTCAACTCGCAGGACCCCGTTCACGATGACGGGGATCACCCGGCTTTACATTGTCAGCGCGCGCCGGCTCGGCGCTCAGACGCGTTCGAGCACCACCGCGATGCCCTGACCCACGCCGATGCACATGGTGCACAGCGCGTAGCGGCCCTTGCTGCGCATCAACTGGTTCACGGCCGTGGTCGCCAGCCGCGCGCCACTGGCGCCGAGCGGGTGGCCGAGCGCGATCGCGCCGCCGTTCGGGTTGACGCGCGCATCGTCGTCGGCCAGGCCGAGATCACGCAGCACCGCGAGGCCCTGGGCCGCGAAGGCTTCATTGAGCTCGATCACGTCGAACTGGTCGAGCTTCAGGCCGGTGAGTGCCAGCACTTTCTTCACCGCAGGCGCCGGGCCGAAGCCCATGATGCGCGGCGCCACGCCGGCGGTGGCCATGCCGACCACACGGGCGCGCGGCGTCAGGCCGTATTTGGCGGCCGAAGCTTCGTTGGCGAGCAGCAGCGCGCAGGCGCCGTCGTTCACGCCCGACGCATTGCCGGCCGTCACCGTGCCGTCGGGCCGCACCACGCCCTTCAGCTTGGCCAGCGCTTCCATCGAGGTTTCGCGCGGGTGTTCGTCTCTCAAAACGATGATCGCGTCGCCCTTCTTCTGCGCGATCGTGACCGGCGTGATCTCGCCGTCGAAGTAGCCCGACTTCTGCGCGGCCACGGCTTTCTGCTGCGACGCGAGTGCCATGCGGTCCTGCGCTTCGCGCTCGATCTTGAAATCGGTCGCGACGTTCTCGGCCGTTTCCGGCATCGAATCGACACCGTACTTTTCCTTCATCAGCTTGTTGACGAAGCGCCAGCCGATCGTCGTGTCGTAGACCGCGTTGGCGCGGCTGAACGCGCTCTCGGCTTTGGGCATCACGAAGGGCGCGCGGCTCATGCTTTCGACGCCGCCGGCGATCATCAAGCCCGCTTCGCCCGACTTGATGGCACGCGCCGCCGTGCCCACCGCATCGAGCCCCGAGCCACACAGGCGGTTGATGGTCGCGCCCGGTACGTCCATCGGCAAGCCGGCGAGCAGTGCCGACATGCGCGCGACATTGCGGTTGTCTTCACCGGCCTGGTTGGCGCAGCCGTAGATCACGTCGACCACCGCGGCCCAGTCGACCTCGGGGTTGCGCGCCATCAGGGCGCGGATCGGGATCGCGCCGAGGTCATCGGTGCGCACCGAGCTGAGCGCGCCGCCATAGCGGCCGAAAGGGGTGCGGATGGCGTCGACGATGAAAGCGTGGTTCATGGCGTTCACTCCTTGTTCATTGGGTTCGAGCGGCCAGGTCAGGCGGCCGAGAGAGGCACGCCCGACAGGCGCTGCAGCTCGGCCAGATCGAGGCCTTCGACCATGTCGATCACGCGCAGGCCCTGCGGCGTGACGTCGATCGTCGCCAGGTCGGTGTAGATGCGGCTCACGCAGCCCACGCCGGTCAGCGGGTAGGTGCACAGCGGCACGATCTTGCTTTCGCCGCCCTTGGTCTGGTGGTCCATCATCACGTAGGTCTTCTTCGCGCCGACGGCCAGGTCCATCGCTCCGCCGACGGCGGGGATCGCGTCGGCCGCGCCGGTATGCCAGTTGGCCAGGTCACCACCCACACTGACCTGGAACGCGCCGAGCACGCAGTAGTCGAGGTGGCCGCCACGCATCATTGCGAAGCTGTCGGCGTGGTGGAAGTACGAGCCACCGTTCAGCAGCGTGACCGGCTGCTTGCCGGCGTTGATCAGGTCCCAGTCGATGTCGGCCTCAAGCGGTGCCGGGCCCATGCCGAGCACGCCGTTCTCGCTGTGCAGCAGCACCTCGCGGTCTTTCGGCAAATGGTTGGCGACCAGCGTGGGCAGGCCGATGCCGAGGTTCACCACGGCGCCATCGGGAATGTCGCGCGCCACACGGGCGGCCATCTGATTGCGGGTCAGTCTTCTCATGTTGTGCTCCTCAGGCGGCCTGGCGCGGCAGGCAGACTACTCGTTGAACATAGAGGCCGGGCGTGACCACGCTCTCGGGGTCGATCTCGCCGAGTGCCGCGATCTGATGCACCGAGGCGATGCTGAGCTTCGCAGCGGCGGCCATGATCGGCCCGAAGTTGCGCGCCGTCTTGCGGTAGGTCAGGTTGCCCCAGCGGTCGCCACGCTCGGCCTTGATGAGTGCCACATCGGCGTGGATCGGGTGCTCGAGCACGTACATGCGGCCGTCGATCAGGCGCGTTTCCTTGCCGTCGGCCAGCGGCGTGCCGAAGCCGGTGGCGGTGAAGAAGGCGCCGATGCCGGCACCGGCAGCGCGGATGCGTTCGGCCAAGTTGCCCTGCGGCACGAGTTCGAGTTCGAGCTTGCCGGCGCGGTACAGGCCGTCGAACACGTGCGAATCGGCCTGGCGCGGGAACGAGCAGATGATCTTGCGCACCCGCCCGGTCTTCAGCAGCGCGGCCAGGCCGTAGTCGCCGTTGCCGGCGTTGTTGTTGACGATCACCAGGTCTTTCGCGCCCTGTGCGATCAAGGCGTCGATCAGCTCGGCCGGCTGGCCGGCACCGCCGAAGCCGCCGATCATGATGGTCGCGCCATCAGGTATGCCGGCGAGCGCGGCTTCGACGTTGGGAACAATCTTGTCGATCATGTCGTTTCCTGGAATAGGTCAGGCCGCGGCCTGCAGCTTGTCGCAGATGTAGTTCAGCGCCATCAAATAGCCGCTCGTTCCGAAGCCGCACAGCACCGCTTCGGCAATGCCCGAAAGATAGGAGTGGTGGCGAAACTCTTCGCGCTTGTGCACATTGGAGATGTGCACTTCGATGAAGGGAATAGCCACCCCGGCCAGTGCGTCGCGCAGCGCCACGCTGGTGTGCGTGAGGCCGCCGGGGTTGATGATGATGTAGGCCACGCCTTCGGTGCGAGCGGCGTGGATGCTGTCGATCAGCGCGCCTTCGTGGTTGCTCTGGAAACAATCGACTTCGACGCCGCGCACCGCGGCCTGCTGGGCCATCAGCGCCTCGACGTCGGCCAGCGTGGTGTGGCCGTAGACCTGCGGCTCGCGCGTGCCGAGCAGGTTGAGGTTGGGGCCGTTGAGGATCAGGATCTTGTTCATGCGGGCTTTCAGTGGACCGTGATGTTAAGCGCGGTGCTGCTCAGCTTTCGGCACGCTTCAGGCGCATGCGGCCGGGCAGCGGCAGCGAGCGGTGCAACACGTCTTCGCTCAGCCACACGGCCGAGCGGCGCGCGCGCTCGGCGACGACGGGCAGCGGAATGCCCTGGTAGTCGTCGTTGAAGACCTCGAAGCTGTAGTCGCCGCGGTAACCGAGCCGGTCCAGCCGCATCACCAATTCGGCGACCTGCGCGCTGTGCACGCCTTCGCCGGGGAACACCCGGAAGTGGCGCGCGGTGTTGATGCGCTCTTCGTTCGACGGGATCTCGTTCCACATGAAGTCGGCCAACTGCACAAGGAAGATCTTCTGCGGGTCGAGCATGTCCAGGTCTTCGAGCGAGGTCTTGGTCGCGAAGGCGTGGAAAGAGTCGATGCCGATGCCGAGGTTCGGCGCGTCGGCGCGGCACACCACGTCCCACGCGGTCGTGAACTCGTTGATCGTGCGGCCCCACGACAGGCCTTCGTAGGCGATGCGGATGCCAAGCGGCAAGGCCAGCATCGCCAGCTTGCGCAGGTCACGCGCCAGCACGTCGGGGTCGCTGCTCGCGTGGGTCGATGTCGACGAGCAGATCAGCAACACTTTCGCGCCGACCGAATGGCACATCTCAAGCATGGCCTTGGCTATGTCGATCTTGTAGTCATGCAAATGGCCCGATAAACCTTCGAAATCACGCAGCACCTGAAAGCCGGTGACGCGCAGGCCGCTCGCCTTGACGACACGCACCGCGTCTTCCAGACCTCCGGCGTGGCCCATCAGGTCGCGCGCCATCAGCATCACCTGCGTGAAACCGGCGTCGCGAATGGCCTGCAGCTTCGCCGGCAAGGTGCCGGCGAGCGAGATCGTGTCCATGCCGAAGTCGCGGATATCGACTTGATCGTGCTTCATGGTCGGCCCCTGCTTCAGCGCGCGTGATGCACCAGCTCGAACATCGCGCCGCCGAGGTAACTCTGCGTCAGCGCGCCGCGCGTCTCGGAATGCACACCCTGCGATTCGACAAAGCCGACACCGCGCTGGCGCAGCGCTGCGACCGTGGCCAACACGTCGGGTGTGCCGAAGCCCACACGCTGCAACGACTCTTCGCCTTCGGCATCAAGAATGCCGGGCTCGGGTTCGATCAGCTGCAGGTAAAAACTGCCGCACGGGCTTTGCAGCACGCGACCCTTGGGCAGGATGCCGTAGCGTTTGTCGTCGGGCAAAGTCTTGAAGCCGAACAATTCGGCGTAGAACTCGGTCCAGTCTTCCATGCGGTCGTTGCCGATGTACTGCACCACGCCGAACCAGTGCAAGCCGGTCACGGCTGGCGGCTTCGGGTCGACGGTCGGGATCAGCGTGAAGTCGACGGCGTAGATCGAAAAGTCCTGGTACCGGTCGACAAAATAGAGGCGGCTCGCGCCCACGCCGTGCACCGCCGGAATGTTGAGCTCCATCACCTCGACGTTCGTCGGCACCGCCCAGGCGCCACGCTCGAGTGCGTGGCGGTAGGCGGTGGCGGCGGCGCGCACGCGCAGCGCGATCGCCGAGATCACCGGCGTGTCGCTTGGCTGCACCGAGCGCGGCAGGCCGCCGGAATGCGCGTTGATGATGATGTTCATCTCGCCCTGCCGGTACAGCAGCACCTCGCGCGAGCGGTGCCGTGCCACCGGCCTGAAGCCCATCATCTCGAGCACTTGGCCGAGCGCTTGCGGCTTGGCGGTGACGAACTCGATGAACTCGATGCCGTCCAGGCCGAGCGGATTGGTGGCGTCGGCAAGCGATTCGCGGTCGGCAGCGGTGGTCATGGGTTGTCCTTCATCTGGAGCGCTCGAACTTTTCGTCAGGCAGCGATGCCGTCGCAGCGCACCGGCCGGCCTCTGGCGGCGGCCTCGGCAACCGCCAGCGTGGCGCGCAAGGAGTGTGTGGCATCACGCACGCTGACCCGGGGAGGCGCGGCGCGCCGGATCACGGCGCAGAAGTGATCAAGCTGGCGCAGTAACGGGTCGGCCGGCGCGGCGCTCAAACGACGCTCACGCATCGGCGCCAACCAAGAGGGTGCGGCCTCCACCGTCTGCAGCCTGAGCGTGGGCACCGCCAGCGAGCCACGTTCGCCGCTGAGCAGGTAACAGGCCTCCGACGGGTCGCGTGGATAGGCCGGGTTTTCGCCGGAGGTCTGCTCCCAGCTGCGGGTGCTGGCGGCCACGTCCGAGAGCATGAAGCTGCCGAGTGCGCCGCTCGCAAAGCGCAGGCCGATGCTGGCGCTGTCTTCGACCTCGCAGCCGCGCCGCACATTCGAGACGAAGGCCTGCACTTCGACGATCTCGCCGGCCAGCAACCGCAGGCTGTCGATCTCGTGGACCATGTTGGTCAGGATCGGCCCGGCACCGCGCTGGCGCCGGTGCGGCGCGTCGGCGAAGTAGGCCGCCGGCTTGTGGAACATCGCACTGCCCTGCACCGCCACCAGCGCGCCCAGGGCGCCGGAGCAAACAGCCTCGTGCGCGGCTTCGAGCACGGCGCTGTAGCGCCGGTGGTGGCCGACCAGCACCGGCACACCCGAGCGCTCGACCGCGTCGACGAGGCGCAGCGCATCGGCCACCGTGTCGGTCACCGGCTTTTCGACGAGCACCGCAATGCCGCGTGCAATGTAGGTCAGCGCACCCCACACGTGCAGGACGTTCGGCGTGGCGAGAATCACGCCGTCGGTGCGCACCGCATCGAGCAGCGCATCGAGCCCGTCGGCATGCGCGACACCCAGGCTCGCGGCAAAAGCAGCGCTGCTCGGTGCCGGGTCGGCAATGCCCACGAGCACACAACCCGCGTTCGCCCGCACCCGCGCGACGTGTTCGCGCCCAACGGCGCCGACGCCGGCCACGACGATGCGCAGCCGCTCACTCACAGAATGCCGGCCGCCGCCGCCGCACCTGTCGCGGCCGGTGTGGCTGCGTGGTGCGCGCCGCCGAGAAAGAGCCGCTCGATGTTCGGGTCAGCCAGCAGTTCGTCGGCACGCTTGTGCAACACCAGACGGCCCGATTCGAGGGCGATTGCTTCGTCTGCCATCTTCAGCGCGCTCTTCACGTTCTGCTCGACCATCAACACCGTCGTGCCCTGGTCGGCCAGAGCACGCAGCAGCTTGAATACATCGGCCACGACCATGGGCGAGAGGCCGATGGAAGGCTCGTCGATCAGCAGCACCTTGGGCCGCAGCAGCATCGCGCGGCCGACTTCGAGCTGCTTCTGTTCGCCGCCCGAAAGCGAAGACGCCAGGCTGTGCAGCCGCTCCTTGACACGCGGAAAACGCTCCAGCACTTCGGGGATGCGCTCGTGCGTGAGCTTCATGCCGAGCGTGATGCCACCGAGCTCCAGGTTCTCGTAGGCGGTGAGCTGGCCGAACAGGTTGCGGCCCTGCGGCACGAAGGCGATGCCGTGTTTGACCAGCAGGTCTTTCGCGCTCGCGCCGGTGATGTTTTCACCGTCGAGCTTGATGCTGCCGTTTCGCACCTTGAGCATGCCGAACAGTGTTTTCAGCACCGTGGACTTGCCCGCGCCGTTCGGCCCGAGCAGCAAGGTGATCTTGCCGCGCTTGGCCTTCAGGCTCAGGTTGTTGAGGATCATGAAGTCGCCGTAACCGGCGACGACGTCGTCGAACTCGATCGCGATGTCGCTTGTGTGTTCGCTCATCGTCAGCTCCCGAGGTAGGCGTCGAGCACCTGTTTGTTGCCGCGAATCTCGGCCGGCGTGCCGATCGCCATCACCGTGCCCTCGACCATCACCATGATGCGGTGGCACAGGTCCATCACGAAGTCCATGTTGTGTTCGATCACGATGAAGCTGCTGGCCTTGGCGCCGGAGGCCGGCTTCTTGTTCAGCTCCTTCAACAACGCGCTGATGCCGCCGACGAGGCTCGGGTTGACACCGGCACAGGGCTCGTCGAGCAACACCAGCGCGGGCTCGCTCATGAAGGCCATCGCGATGTCGACCAGCTTCTGCTGGCCGTAGCTCAGCTCGCCGGCCTTCTTGTCGGCCACGTGGCGGATGCGGAACTGGTCGATCAGCGCGTCGGCCTTCGACCCGAGGCCGGAGTCGCCGAGGGCGAACATGCGCGAAAACATCGAGCCCTGGTGCTCCTGCGCGGCGACGATCAGGTTGTCGCGCACGCTCATCTTGCCGAACACCTGCAGAGTCTGAAACGTGCGCCCGACGCCACGCTGGTTCAGTTGTAGCGGCGACAGGCCGGTGATGTCTTCGCCATTGAGATGGATTTCACCTGCGTCCGGCTCGATCTGCCCGAGCACACTGTTGAACATGGTGGTCTTGCCGGAACCATTCGGGCCGATGACACCGAAAATTTCTCCCGGCATCACCTCGAACGAGACGCCGCCCACCGCACGAATTGCGCCATAGGATTTTTTGAGGTTTTTGACTTCCAGCACCGGCGCGCTCATTTGGCGCCCTCCCCTGTGCCCGGCGCTGGCGCACCCGCGGCGGCGCGCGCCGCCGAGGCTTCACGTGATTCGCGCCGTGCGCGAATCCGGTCCGGAATGCTGAGCAAGCCATCGGGCAGCCAGATCATCAACAGCACCACGGCCGAGCCGAATACAAACAAATACCAGTCCTGCGCAAAGCGCAGCCACTCGGGCAATACCACGCCTACCGCCGCCCCCAGCACCGGGCCAAAGAAATAGCCAGGGCCGCCGATCACCACCATCAGATACATCATGATTGACGCACCAACCCCAAACGGCGCCGGGTCGATAAACTGCACCAGCGATGCAAACAACACCCCGGCCACACCGGCGTAGGCCGCGCCGATGGCAAACGAGAGCAGCGTGTAGCTGCGAATGCTCACCCCCAGACTCTCGGCGCGGATCGGGTTGTCGCGCAGCGCGGTGAAGGCCTTGCCCCAGGGCGAGCGCACCAGGCCAAACAGCAACAGGCCGAACAAAATCGTCACCGCCAGCGTGAAGTAGTAGTAGGGGATCGCAGCATCGAGCGAATAGCCGAACAATTCGGGGCGTGCAATGTTGTTAATGCCAAAGGTGCCACCGGTGTACTGCTCTTCATTGCGCATCACCAGCCAAGCCGCGGTGTTGAAGCCCAATGTCGCAAAAGCGAGGTAAATCGCCTGCACCCGCAACGCCGGAAAACCGACGACGATGCCGGTGACAAAACAAATCACCGCGGCGGCGGGGAGACCGAGCCAAAAGCTGAAGCCGGCCTTCATCATGATGGCGACGGTATACGCGCCGATGCCAAAGAACGCGGCATGACCGAGCGACTTTTGCCCGGCATAACCCACCGTGAGGTTCAGGCCCATGGTCGCGAGGATGAACACCATCCAGTAGGTCAGAAGATAAACCCCATAGCTTTTCAGAAAATGTGGCGCAACCACCAGCGCGAGCAGGATCAGCCCGATGGCAACAATCTTGGAAGTCTTGGTCATGACGGCATCAGACCTTGCGTTCTTCTTTGCGGCCGAGCAAGCCTTGCGGCTTGAACAGGATCACCACCATGAAGAGCGCGAGCGCGACGGCGTCCTTGTACGACGACGACACGTAGGCTGCCGCAAGGTTTTCACCCACGCCGACGATCAATCCACCCAACAACGCCCCGCGCGAATTGTTGAAGCCGCCGATCACCGCCGCAAAAAACGCCTTGGTGCCAAGCGATTCGCCCATATCAAATTTGGCGAGATACACCGGTGTCACCAGCAAGGCCGCGGCGCAGGCCAGCACAGCGTTGATCGCGAAGGTATAGAAAATCATTTTCGGCACATTGATGCCGAGCACCACCGCGCTCTCGGTATTTTGCGCCACCGCCTGCATGGCGCGGCCGGTGATGGTGCGCGCGAGGAAGGCCTGGGTGGCAAACACCAGCGCCAGCGCCAGCGCCAGCGTGCCGATGTCGCCCATCGTCACGGTGACGCCGGCGAGATTGAAAATCTGGTCGGCGAACAGGCTGGGGAACGGGTGCGGCTCGGCGCTC
>JAYVTD010000215.1:0-10578 GCA_043774765.1 Rhizobacter sp.
CCGTTCTCGGTGACGTGCAGCAACGAGACGATCGCGGTGGTCGGGAAGTACACGTGCGCGAGCCGCTCACCGGCCTCGTAGAGCACCTGGCCCAGCGGCATCTCGACCGCCTCCATCGAAGCAACCCACCGCTCCCACTCCGACAGCGGCAACGACGCCAGCAGCCGGTTCTGCCGCGGGTCGCCCTTGAGCCCCTGCAGAAGCGTGAGCGCCGGCCGCGCCTCGAGGCTCTTCTCGGATCG
Organism: Rhizobacter sp.; assembly: GCA_043774765.1. Lineage (GTDB taxonomy): Bacteria > Pseudomonadota > Gammaproteobacteria > Burkholderiales > Burkholderiaceae_C > LMDS01. The sequence goes on from JAYVTD010000215.1 coordinate 243, forward strand.
AGCGCTGAACGAAGACGGCATGTTGATTCCTGCGGTGCGGGCACGCACCCGAAGCAGTGCAGGCCGGTGCGGCATGCTGTGTCGTGTGCGGGCGACCGGCCCAAACGATACAGGGCAAACCATGACCGGGTTCGCGTGTGGGACGGCATGGAGTCGAGGCCGGTGGCCGGAGTTGATCTGCGTCAACGAATCAAGTCCGCGCCGCCGGCAATTCAGTGCATGCTTCGGCGCACCAAAGCATGCTGCCACGACCAAGAGCGGCCATGAACGAAGAGGGTCCACCCATCAGAGCAGCGCTTGCCCCTGTGCCGAACGCGAACGCCGGTACTGAAAAGGCCGTCGATGCGGCCGTCGCGCGCTGGGGCGAGATCGACGACGCGCTGTCGCCCATCATCGGTTCGCGCGGTGTCGCGGCGCTGTTCAGGCGCAGTGTGAACCTCCAGAAGACCGCGCACCCGTGGCTGGTCGGGGCCCGTGTTGACGCCGACCGGGTCGGTGACTTCGCCGGCCTGCGCGCGGCCTTTCGCGGCCAGACGCCGCAAGCCGGGCTCGCTGCGAACCACGCCTTGCAGCAGACCTTCGTGGCGCTCCTGGGCGGGTTGATCGGCCCGTCGCTGACCGAGAGGTTGATCGTCACCCAGCTCGACCCGCACTCCAACGGCCCCGCCGTTCAGGACACATTGCCATGACCACCGACCCCACCATCGGCAAGACCATCATCCACCGCCTGAAGACCGGCGTGCCCGGCATGGACGCCGTGCTCGGAGGCGGCTTGCCCAAATACTCGTTCAACCTGATCGCCGGCCAGCCGGGCAGTGGCAAGACCACGCTGGCCCACCAGCGCATGTTCGCGTTGGCCACGCCCGAGCGCCCGGCGCTCTACTTCACGGTGCTGGGCGAGCCGCCGATCAAGATGCTGCGCTACCAGCAGCAGTTCGACTTCTTCAGCCTCGACAAGGTGAACCGCTCGATCCGTTTCATCAACCTGTCGGAAGAGACGGTGGACGGCGACCTCGACAAGGCGATGGCGCGCATCGTCAAAGAGGTCGAGACGCGCGCGCCCGGCCTGGTGTTCATCGACTCGTTCCGCTCGGTGGTGCTTGCCAGCCAGGACAACGCTGCATCGTTCGCCGGCCTGCAGAAGTTCATCCAGAACCTCGGCGTGCTGATGACGAGCTGGCAGGCCACCACCTACCAGATCGGCGAATACTTCTCGGAGAGCGATCCGAACCGTCTTCACGATCGCAGACGGCCTGATCTGGCTGCGCCAGCGCGTGCAGGGCAACTCGGTGGTGCGCAAGATGGAGATCACGAAGATGCGCGGCCAGCCGACCTTGCCGGGCCTGCACACCTTTCGTCTGAGCAGGGCAGGCGTCCGGGTGTTTGCGCCGCTCCAGTTCGACCATGCGATCGAAGCAGGCGCCAAGCAACCACCGGTGGAGCGCGTGAGCCTGGGCGTACCTGGCCTGGACCAGATGCTCGGCGGTGGCTTGCCGAAAGGTTATTCGCTGCTGGTGGCGGGGCCGTCGGGCTCGGGCAAGAGCATTCTGGCGGCGTCCTTCCTCGCCGAAGGCGCGCGACGTGGCGAATCGGGTGTGATTGCCGCGTTCGAGCAGCGACCGAACCGCTCGCGCGGCCTGGTGATGGCCAACTTGATCGAGAGCGGAAGCATCGGTGTGGTCGATACGCGAGCGGCGGCGCTGTCGGTCGACGAGATCGCAATGCTGCTGATCACCGAGATCGAGCGGCGGAAGGCCACCCGCCTGGTGATCGATTCCCTGTCGGGCTTCGAGCTTGCGATTACGCCCACGTTCCGGGACGAATACCGCGAGTCGATGGCGCGCATGGTCTCCGCGCTGGCCACCACCGGCGTCACCGTGCTGATGACCTCGGAGCTGGAAGACCGCTACGGCGATCTTCGCTTCAGCCCCTACGGTACCGCCTTCATGACCGACGTGATCATCGTGCAGCGTTATGTGGAACTCGACAGCCGGTTGCAGCGCGCGCTGGCGGTGGTGAAGGTCGGCGCCAGCGCGCACTCCGATCAATTGCGCATGTTCAGCATCGATGACGACGGCATCCGGATCGGCGAAATGCTGATCGATCAAGAGGGCATGTTGTCGGGGCGGCCGACGCTGCGTGGGCGGTTGCGCCAGCGTGTCCTGGGGGGGATCGATGGCTGAGCACAACCCGATGTTCGAAGCCTTGACGAAGCTGAGTTCGACCGCAGAGGTGGCGGCGGCCGAGCACGAGCTGGCCGCCCTCCACGCGGAAATCGCCTGCGCCCAGGCAGACCTCGACGTGGTGCGCCGCGACCTGGCCGGCGTGCGGCGGGCGCTCACGCGCAGCCGGGGTGCACAACTGGTCGAGGCCAACGAGAACCTGGTGCTGGCTGCGCTGGAAGCACAGACGCAGGTCGAAGACGTGAGGAGCGACCTGGACATGCTCACCGATGCCAGCCAGCGCGACAGCCTCACCGGAGTTCCCAACCGGGTGCTGATGATGGACCGGCTCCGCACCGCCATCGCGCACGCGGCCCGGCACCGCACGCGGCTGGCGTTGCTCTTCTTCGACCTCGACCAATTCAAGTCCATCAACGACACCCGCGGCCATGCGGTCGGCGACTTCGTCCTGCAGCAGTTCGCTGCCTGCCTGTGCTCGGTCGTGCGCCAATCCGACACCGTCAGTCGCCTCGGCGGCGACGAGTTCCTGGTTCTGTTGCACGAGGTCGCGGACCAGTCCGATGCCGGCCTGGTGGCAGCGAAGATTCTGTGGGCCATGCGCGAGCCCGGCCGCTTCGGCGACACGGACATTCATCTCACGGCGAGCATCGGGATCGCGATGTATCCGGATGACGGAACCCATGCGGCCGCGCTGATCGATTTGGCCGACGCCGCCATGTACAAGGCCAAGCAGGCCGGTGGCGGGAAACACCAGTTCCAAGCCGCGCCGTTCGCGTTACCCTGAAGAGCCCGCGCCACTGTACGCCAGCGTACAGACGGACCGTTCGGTGCCGGTGACGATCCGGGAACTTCTCGAAGATCGGGACCGACGAGCGCGGCGTGATTCAGATCTTCAACGTCGACGCCGAGCGCCGAATTCGGCAGCACGATCGCGCCGAAGGGGAGACAAGCCCATGACACTCGAACAAGACATCCTCGCCGCGAGCATCCTGATCGTCGACGATGAACCGGCCAACTTGCAGCTGCTGGTGCGGTTGCTCGGCGAGGCCGGGTACAGCAACGTCGCGTCGACGATGAAACCGACCGAGGTCTGCGAGCTGTATCGACGCGACCGCCACGACCTGATCCTGCTCGATCTGAAGATGCCCGAGATGAGCGGGTTCGAGGTGATGGAAGACCTCAAGGCTTTCGACGCAACGGGCTACGTGCCGGTCATCGTTCTGACCGCCCATTCGGGCGAGAAGCATCCGGCGTTGAACGTCGGCGCCCGCGACTTCATCGTCAAGCCGTTCGACCTGCTGGAAGTCAAGACACGCATCCACCTGATGCTCGAAGTCAGGTTGCTGCAGCGCCGACTCGAGCAGTACAACGCCGAACTCGAGCGCGCCGTGCTCGAACGCACCGCCGATTTGCGCGCCAGCGAGGAGCGCTACCGCTGCCTGGTCGAGCTGGCCTCCGACTGGCACTGGGAGCAGAACGAGCACGGCCAGTTCACCCAGGTGTCCGGGCCGGTGGTGGAGATGCTGGGCATTCGCGTCGGCCTGGGCGACGACACCACGCGCAGCGCTGCCGGCGAAGGCTGGGACGAGGCGGAGCGCGATGCGCTCCAGACGCGCATTGCCGCGCGCCAGCCGTTCCTGGACTTCGGCTTCCAGCGCGTCAGATCACCCAGACGGCCGCGTGCTACCGCCACCATTCGGTCGAACCGCGGCGCAGCCGCTGGCTGCTGACCAGGAAAGAGCTCGGTCGTTTGCTGCCCGGGGCGGTGCTTGAGCCGCAGATGGCGTGCTGATCGCGCCGGCTGTGTTCGGCAGCCCACAGACGCGCGAGCGATCGCTTTGTACGCTACGAGACATCAAAGCCGCCCAGCAGGAACCCGCTCATGTCGCTACTCAACACCCTCCGGTCCGAACGGCCGCTCGCTGCCGGCCTGGCCCGGCTGCGCGCCGCGCGACTCGGCCTGGTCAGGCCGCTGCCCAGCGTGGTGGCGACCACGCCGGCCGGTCGATACCTGGCCCGCATGCGCTGGCTGTTCACGGGGCGCCGCTGACGTCACCCGCAGACGCCGCCAGGATGCAGAAAGACATCTGCATCCTCAAGGCGCGGATCGCCAGGGCCCAGCCCGTCACGCACACCTGGCAGGTGGCGGAGGACGCTCTACCTAAACGCCCACGACGATGCCGAGGCGCTGCAGTTGCAGCTCCGGGCAGGGTGGGTTGCCGTCATGTGCGCCAGCGCACTGACGGGCGCCTCGTGCGGGCGCAAGCTGTGCGCATGACGTGCCAGGCAGTGCACGTTCAACTCAAGAAAGTACGCACATGAAAACCACCTCCCCGACCCCGTCCCTGATTCGCAACGTGGCGCTGGCCACCGCACTCGCCGCCGGCTTCGGCCTCTGCCAGGCCGCCGACGCTGCGGCCAGCGCGCCCGTGTCGACCGCCGTCAAGAAGAGCGAGCGTGTGATGTCCGACAGCTGGATCACGACCAAGGTCAAATCCGGGATCACGGCCAGCAGTGTCGCCAAGGGGTTCAAGGTGCACGTGAAGACGCTGCACGGTGTCGTGATGCTGAAGGGCAAGCTCGCCAGCCAGGACTCCATCGACCAGGTCAAGGCGATCGCCGAGAAGGTCAAGGGCGTGAAGAGCGTCGATGCCTCGTCAATCACGATCGTGCCGAAGTAATTGGCGGGCGACAACCGGGCACCCGCCACCTACCGAGGCCGCGGTTTCAAAGAGCCGGAACCAGGCGGCGAACGCCGCTGAGCGCCCATCGCGGCGGGACACGATCATGAGCATCAGGGACCACGGCCGACCGAATTGGAACACCTCGTCGTTCGGCGGCGCCGCCGACACGACGCCGGCGGAACTGTCGGCCTTGCGGTCGCACATGGACTGCTGCCGACAGTCGCGCGGCCGCATGTTCACGCTGCATCTCATGGCGGAGTGGCTCGATGGCCTGGTGGTTCGCTTCCTGATCACGATCGTGGTGCTCGTCTTCCTCGCGATGCTGGCGATGGTGCTCGTCACCTCGCTGATGCACTGAACCGGACCAGCTTCGGCAAACGCACGCGTACTGGCGAGCGCTGCGACAACCCGCTGCCGATGCGCCGAGGGATTCCGCTCATGCTCGGCTTGCCGGCCCAGTGTGCGTGCGCGCACAGACCGCGCAGCGCGCGTTGCCTACCCTGCAGATGACTCATGCGGATCCGTGCCCCGCTTCAGGCAAGACCAACCGACACCTTCAGGAGCAGACCATGACCAGCGACACCCGACCCAAGGTTCCGACACCCATTCCGCTGACCCGTCCCACCGGCCAGAAGCGCAGCCTCGAGCGTGGCAAGTCGACGCGCAAGAAGAACGCCGGCAAGCGTGCCAAGCAGGGCGGCTGAAGGCCCACACGGTCCTGCAGCCGATCGTTGGAGCGAACGAACCAGATCGCGATGTCGCCGCTTTGGCGACCTGCGAGCAGGCGTGCGAGGTCGTCTTCCCTCACGCGGGCACGATTCACATGTTCACAAGCGCTCAGTCGAGCAGGTCGGCGTACGACTTGCAGCCATCCGCATAACAGCCGCACGCGGCCGCTTCGAGCCCCGGGCGATCGAGCACGGTGAAGTCACCACGGCGGTATTCGATCAAGCCGCTGCGCTGCAACGCGCCTGCGGCTACTGTGATGCCGACCCGGCGCACACCGAGCATGTAGGCGAGGAACTCATGCGTGACGTGAAAGCTCTCGGAGTGCGCGCGGTCCTGGCTCATCAGCAGCCAGCGTGCCAGACGCGGGCCGATCAGGTGAAAGCGCAGGCACGCGGCAGACGTCGCCAGTTGCGACATCAGCACGTAAAGATAGCGCTGCAGCCCACGCTGCATTGCCGTGCTGCGCGCCAGCTCGCGGCGAAAGGCCACGATATCGACGCGCCACGCGGCGCCCGCGCCCTGCACCAGCGAATGCAGCGGTGCGGTGGCAACGCCCAGCGCAAGCTCGGCGCCGAGCATGCCCTCGCGCCCGACCATGCCGACCTCCACGCCCGGCGTGCCATCGATCATCGCCACCAGCGAGATGAAGCCTTCGGTCGGGAAATACACATGGTGAACCGGCGTGCCGGGTTCGCTCAGGACTTCAGACAGCACAAGGTGCACGGGCTCGCAGATCGCGAGCAGGCTCGCACGGTCCGTGCGGGGCAGGCGCTCGATCAGGTGATTCTGGACAGTGCTCAAGGTATCTCCATGCAATGCATGAGAGACTATGCACGCTTGGCGGCCTGTGGACTGTCTGCCAGCGCACACATCGCAGAATCTTCGAGCAATGTCAGGTGGCCGTCTCGTTCGGCAGCGGGCGCTCGTATGCGCGCTTGACGACCGAATAACACTCGCAGGTGCGCTGCTCGAGTGCCAGCCGGTCGAGCACCGTGATGCGCCCGCGCGAGTAGCGGATGCAGCCGGCCGACTGCAGCTTCAGCGCAGCTTCGGTCACGCCTTCGCGCCGCACGCCCAGCATGTTGGCGATCAGCTCCTGCGTCATCACCAGCTCGTTGCCGTTCAGGCGGTCCAGGCTGAGCAGCAGCCAGCGGCACAGTTGCTGATCCAGCGAATGGTGGCGGTTGCACACGGCGGTCTGCGCCATCTGCGTGATCAGCGCCTGCGTATAGCGCAGCAGCAGGTGCATCACCGGCGCGCGGTTGAACTCTGCCTTGATCACCGGCGCACTCAGGCGATAGCCGTGGCCCGCGCTCTGCACGACCGCCCGGCTGGGCGTCAATTCGCCGCCCATGAACAGCGAGATGCCGACGACGCCCTCGTTGCCGACGACGGCGATCTCTGCCGACGCGCCACTCTCCATCGCGTACAGCAGCGAGACGATGGCAGACGCCGGGAAGTACACGTGGCTTTGCGTGCCGCCCGATTCGTACACCACTTGGCCGAGCGGCATGTCGACCCACTCTAGCTGCGGCAGCCAGCGCTCCCACTCGGTCTGCGCAAGGGCGGCCAGCAAGTGGTTCTGCCGGGGATCGCGCTCGTACACCATCGGGGCCCTTGTTGGCAGGACGCACTCTGGGCGTCATCGATCCCGCGTCGTGGCAGGTCAAGGAAGGAGTGTGGCACCGGCGCGGGCCGCTGCATGTACGGTACCGCACACAACGGCGTGACTGCATCGTCCGCCGCGGCGCCGGGCACAGCGAGATGAAAGCAGGCTCTTTCTGTTCGCCAGCGAACCGACGCAGAAAGAGTTCTGGACTATGTTCGACCCAGCACGAAAGTGCGGTTCAGGACTGCCAGGCATTCGCGTGAAGCTCAATCTCGTTTCCGTTATCTTCATGCCCGGCATGGCGTTGACCGGCTACCTCGCGGATGGGGGGGCGGGCGTGGTCGTGGCCCTGCTGATCTGGTTCGCCACGGTCCTGGCTTGCACAGTGTTCCAGCAGCGCCGGTTCCGGCGGCATATGCCGTCCGGCGTGCACCCCACGCCTTCCACCGCCAAGCACATCTGGCTCGACCGGTTCGGCGTGCGCCTGCGGCAACTGCAGCCTTCCATGAACTTCCCTTCGGCGGCCCGGGTGGCGCTGGTCACGTGGTGGGAAGCGGCCGATCTGGAGCCGGAAGTCGCCGCGGAGATCTACCTGCGCGAGTGAACACGTCGGGGTGTCCTGTTATCGTTTGCGCGAACCCAGGACTCTCGATGACACCTCAAGACCTGCTCGACCATCGCGACAGCGGAAGGCTCTGGCCAGAGGCGCTGCCCGACCCGGCCTTCCCCGACTTGCCGGCTGCCTACCAGGCGGCGCTCGCGGTGCGTGCGTTGCGGCTTGCGCGTGGTGAAGTTCAGCGCGGTTTCAAGATCGGCTTCACCAACCGCAGCATCTGGCCGCGCTACAACGTCTTCGCTCCGATCTGGGGCTTCGTCTGGGACACCACCTTGTCCTCCGGCGAGACAGGCGAGGCGGCGGTCTCTCTGACGGGCCTGTGCCAGCCGCGCATCGAGCCCGAGGCGGTTTTCGGAATGAAGGCCACGCCGCGGGCCGACGCGAGCCTCGACGAATTGTTCGACGCGCTGGCTTGGGTGGCACCGGGTTTCGAAGTGGTGCAGTCGCATCGGCGGGGCTGGAAGTTCAGCGCCCCCGACACCGTGGCGGACGGCGGCTTGCACGGGCGCCTGCTGGTGGGCGCGAGGGTGCCTGTTGGCGAACTCGCACACGACGCGCAACAACTGCAGAACGTGCTCGCTGGCACGCGCCTCGGTTTGCACAAGAACGGTTCGCTGGTCGAAGAAGGCGCGGGCGCGAACGTGCTCGATGACCCGCTGCGTGCGCTGCGGCACTTCCTGCAGGAACTGCGGGCATGTCCCGGCGCGCCCGACCTGCAAGCCGGCGACGTGATCACGACCGGCACCTGGACCGACGCCTGGCCGGTCGAACCCGGTGAGCGCTGGAACGTGCGCTTCAGCGCCAGCCTGCCCGAGTTGAGGCTCAGCTTCGTCTAGGAGGCTGTCGGGCTTTGGGTTGGGCCCGCGTTGGGCCTGCACAGGGGCGCAGGCTAGGCGCAAAGCGCAGCGATACCAAGTGGTATCGCGAGCATTTGCAACGACGCATGCGCCCCTGTGCAGGCCCAACCCGAAGGGCCAGGGTGATCTGCGCCGCCATGCGTCGTTGCCAAGTCGTTGTGTGGCCGGGCCACACGCCTCCTCGGCGCCTAGCCTGGCGACGCACCTCACCCCGGCGCGGGCCCAACCCAAAGCCCGACAGCCTCCTAGCAGCGCGGCGGGGCCGGCGTTGCTTTCCGCCTCTTCAGCGCCAGGCCGACTTACACCGCCACCGGCGCCTTGATCGCCGCATGCGGCTCGTAGCCGAGCACCGCGAAGTCCTCAAACTCGTAGTCGAAGATCGACGCCGGCCGGCGCTTGATCTCGAGCGTGGGGTAGGCGCGCGGCTCGCGCGCGAGCTGCAGCGCCACCTGCTCGGCGTGGTTGCTGTAGATGTGGCAATCGCCACCGGTCCAGATGAAATCACCGACCTGCAGATCGCACTGCTGCGCCAGCATGTGCGTTAGCAATGCGTAGCTCGCGATGTTGAAGGGCACGCCGAGAAAGATGTCGGCGCTGCGCTGGTAGAGCTGGCAGCTCAGGCGGCCTTCGGCCACGTAGAACTGGAAGAAAGCATGGCACGGCATCAGCGCCATCGCACCCAGGTCGGCCACGTTCCAGGCGCTGACGATGATGCGGCGCGAGTCGGGGTTGTTCTTGAGCTGCTTGACCACCTCGGCGATCTGGTCGATGTGCCCGCCGTCGGGCTTCGGCCACGAGCGCCACTGCACGCCGTAGACCGGGCCGAGGTCGCCGTTGGGTTGGGCCCATTCGTTCCAGATCGTCACGCCGCGTTCTTGCAGCCACTTCGCGTTGCCGTCGCCACGCAGGAACCACAGCAGTTCGAGAATGATCGACTTCAGATGCACCTTTTTCGTGGTGACGAGCGGGAAGCCCTCGTTCAGGTCGAAGCGCATCTGGTGGCCGAACACGCTCTTGGTGCCGGTGCCGGTGCGGTCGGCCTTGAACACGCCGTGCGTGTTCACATGGCGCATGAAGTCTTCGTATTGCGAACGCACGGGGCGGTTGAGAGGCGAGGTCACGGCGAACTTTCGGTTGAGATGAAGTGAATTATTCCAGTGACTTCAGCGGTCGAACTGCAGCGCGGCCAGGCGCGAATACAGGCCGCCGGAATTCACGAGCTGCGCGTGCGTGCCGGTCTCGACGATCTCGCCGGCTTCGAGCACGACGATGCGGTCTGCGCGCTGCACGGTGGACAGCCGGTGCGCGATCACGAGCGTGGTGCGGTCTTTCATGGCCGATTCGAGCGCGGCTTGCACCATGCGTTCGCTTTCGGCGTCGAGCGCGCTGGTGGCTTCGTCGAGCAGCAGCAGCGGCGGGTTCTTCAATATCGCGCGCGCGATCGAGATGCGCTGGCGTTGCCCGCCCGACAGGCGCACGCCGCGCTCGCCGAGAAAGGTCTTGTAGCCTTCGGGCAGGGCGCTGATGAACTCGTGCGCGAACGCGGCCTGCGCCGCTTTGATCACCTCTGCATCGCTGGCGCTAGGTTTGCCGTAGCGGATGTTTTCCATCGCGTCGGCCGAGAAGATCACGCTGTCTTGCGGCACGATGCCGATGCG
>JAYVTD010000216.1:0-5913 GCA_043774765.1 Rhizobacter sp.
AGCCGCGCGCCGACGCCGTAGAGCACGGCCGCCACATGCTTGCACATCAAGGCCCAGTCCGGGCAACTGCACGACAGCTCGATCTCGCTGGGTGCCGGAAAGAGCCCCGTCTTTTGCCGGCACACACGCTCCATGACCGCGGTGGACAGACGACCCTGCAAGAGTTCGACGAGCGAATCGATCGATCCTGAACAGTCCTTGCAGATCGAATTCCAGCGCAGCTTCGACAGCGGCAACACCTTCACCACCACCTGGTACAGCTCGGTGCCGCTGACCAGCGCCCTGACCTCGCCGCCGCTCAGCTGCAGATCAAGCACTGAGCCGTTGCGCACATAGGTCCGGCCGCGCGGAAGCCGATTGGCGTAGTCGCTGTACGACTCGAGGTTGTCGCACCAGGCCTTGCCCCAAAACGTCTTCGCCAGCGCGCGCCCGTGCAGCAGCACCGGTGCGGCAATGTGCCCCTTCTTGCGCAGCTTGGCCAACTCGCGCTCGGCCTGCTTGCGCCGCTGGGCAACACTGACGTAGGGCTTCCAGCCGGACTCGAACGACATGCTTCAGTTCTCCTTCATTGCCGCATGAATGTCGAGTGCAACCAGCTTGAGCAACTCGTCGTCCTTCAGCTCGGTCAGCACCAACTCCGCGCCGCCTTCGAGCAGGTCGTTCGAGAGCTGGCGTTTCGATTCGATGAGGTCATCGATCTTTTCTTCGATGGTCCCGCGGCAGACGAACTTGTGCACCAGAACGTTGCGCTGCTGCCCAATCCGAAACGCCCGATCGGTGGCCTGATTCTCCACCGCCGGGTTCCACCAGCGGTCCAGGTGAATGACGTGCGAGGCGGCTGTGAGGTTCAGCCCGGCGCCGCCGGCCTTGAGCGAGAGCACGAAGAACGGCACCGACTCGTCGTCCTGGAAGCGCCGCACCAGCGGCTGGCGCTTCTTCACCTCGGTTTGGCCGTGCAGGACCAGGCCCGGCCGGCCAAACACCGAGCCGAGAAAGTCGGCCACTGGTGCCGTCATCTCACGAAACTGCGTGAACACCAGCACCTTCTCCTGCTTGGCCGAGATCACTTCGGCAAGCTCGCGCAGCCGCGCCCATTTGCCGCTGTCCTCCTCGAGCCAGGCGTTGTCTCCCAGCCATTGCGAGGGGTGGTTGCAGATCTGTTTGAAGCGCATCAGAAACGCCAGCACGACGCCCCGGCGTTGAATGCCGTCGGCTTGGTCGAGGCGGGTCGCCAGCTCTTTGACCGCCGCCTGGTAGAGCGCGGCTTGCTTGCGGCTGAGCGGACAGTACGCTTTGAGTTCGGTCTTGTCGGGCAGGTCGGCGATTACCGACTTGTCGGTCTTCATGCGCCGCAGGATGTAGGGGCGCACCAGGTCGCGCAGCGGACCGTAGGGGTTGTGCGCTCGCTCGGCCAGCCGCTTGAGCAGCGCGGCGAACTGCTTGGACGAACCAAGCAGCCCGGGGTTGATGAAATCAAAGATCGACCACAGATCCCCGAGCCGGTTCTCCACCGGCGTGCCGGTCAAGGCAATTCGCGCGTCGGCAAGCAACTGCTTGGTGGCGCGGGTCTGCTTGGCGTTCGGGTTCTTGATCGCCTGCGCCTCGTCAAGGACGACCAGGCGCCACGACCTGGCCATCAGTCGTGGCAGGCGCAGCAGCGTGCCGTAGCTCGTGATGACGAGATCAAACTGCTCCAGGCGCTGTGCGTCGAGCGCCTTCAATTCGTCTGTCGGCAACGCCGACGGATGCGACAGCAGCACCTTCAGGGTCGGCGCGAAGCGCGCTATCTCGCTCGCCCAATTGGCCAGCAGCGAGGCCGGGGTCACCAGAAGGCTCGGTTTCGCGGGCGTTCGGGCGCCGCGCTGGTTCTTCAGCACCAACAGCAGCGACAGCACCTGGATCGTCTTGCCCAGGCCCATGTCGTCAGCCAAGCACGCGCCCAGGCCGAGTTGGGCCAGAAGATGCAGCCAGCGCACGCCCACCTGTTGATAGGGCCGCAGCGTTGCGCGCAATGCCGGGCCCGGGTCCAGCGCAGCCAGCGCCTGCGGGCTGCGCAACGCCTGCAACGTGTCGGCGAGCCAGGGACCGGCGACCACCTGCGACCAGTCTGCGCCGACATCGGGGGTAGCGAGGGTGCCTGCCACGTCGGCGCGCGCGAGCATCCTCATGGCGTCGCCGAAGCTCAGGCCCCCCGACGAAGCGGCTTGTTCGACCTGCTCAAAGTGCTCGAGCATGGCCGCAAGCTTTTTGCGGTCGACCTCGACCCAGTGGCCGCGAATCAGCGCGAGCCCATCGGACTGGGCCAGCAGCTCCTCGATCTCGCTGGCGCTGAGCGTCTGGCCTTCAAGCGTGAGCTCCATCTGGAAGTCCAGTAGCGCGTCCGTTCCCAACTTCGAGGGCGTCGCCGCACCAAGGGTGGCCGTCACTTGGGCGCGCGCCGGCCGGCCTGCGCGCCAGCGCGCGGGCATGCGCACGACGATGCCCGCCGCTTCGAGCACCGCGGCGTCGCGCAGCAGCGCAAAGGCGTCTTGCGGCGTCCAGCGCAGCGCGTGAAAAATCTCGGCGCTGTCGACCATCGCCTTGAGCCAGGCGCAGCGCTCAGCCGCGCGCTGCACCGGCAGCAGCAACGACAACAGTTCCTGGTTCGCTGAGTCGGCGTACTCCTGCAGCGCCCGCCCCAAAGGAAGGTGCTGTGCCTTGGACTGCTTTGAGAGCCGCGTCGTGTAGGTGGCGACGAACGCGAAGGGTGCCTCTTCGTCCTTGGGGTTCTCGGCCAGGTTGAAGTGCACGCGGCCGACCAGGTTCCAGGCCGGATCGTGGCGTCGCAAGAAGTCCTGAACCGTGCCACCGGCTTCGAGCATTTCGGCGGCAAACGCCGCGGCCAGCTCTTGCCAGAGTACGGCAAGCGCGGGCCCTGTCAGGTACTCGGCGCCCGCCATGGGTGGAGCGGCATCGGCCAGCGCCGCCAGCACGTCGAGGGCGGGAGGCACCACATGAACCCGGGCGCCGCGCTCCTCGGCGTCCGCCAGCGTGCACAGCGCGGTCACGTAGCGCGCCGCGAAGTCACGCCAGTAGGACAGGACGGCAGGCAGTGCAGTCGCCACTTCGCCCGCACCGAGCTGCAGCAGGCCATGGCCCGAGCCGCGCGCGAACGCTTTCTGAAGACGCTCAGCGGTGGCGGCTTCCAGCCGGGGCGCATCGTCGACGGCGATCAAGGCGAGACGGCCGTGCGGCGTGAACACCGGCGCGAGCGCGGCCGAGTCCTTGGCGTAGGCGCTGCCGTCTGTGCTGTCCGAGGGCGAGGGGTTCATCCTCGGCCGAATGGCTTCAAGGTCATGGTGGGGCTTGCCGCGAAAGACGGGTCTGCAATCCTCGGCGGGCAATCTCTGAGCGTCCCGGCAACGCCTTGTCGCCGATGGGGCAGTATCGCCGCTACGACTGGCTGCTGCGCCAGGCTCGCGCCGTCAAACGATGCAGGGCCGCGTCGTGGCGCGCTTGGGCCGTGGTGTCAGTGTCGTCGGGCGGCGCGCTCATGATCTCGTAAAATTGCGCTGCGACCACCGAGCCCACCGCGTGAACCGCTTCGTGACGCGTGAGCCCCTCGTTCATGAGCCGCGCCATCGCTTGGACGACCGGCTCATGCGCCAACGCGATCTGGTTTTCCACCACCCCGTGAATCACGGCATGGACCCTGAGGTTGGGAAGTTTGATGCGGGCGCGGCGATGGTGTTCTTCGGCCAGCGCGATTCGATCAACCTCATCGAGTTCGAGCCAGGCGGTCGGGTCGGGAGCGGTCTGTGGGTCGTACTCCGTCAAGGCGTGCGCCTCGCCCTGTCCCGTCGGCCCCGAGGCGCGCTCGATGCCCGAAGCTCGGAAGCAGCGGTCGAAGTTCATCTTGCGCAGCACGCGCTTGGCAAGCCGAATCTCCTCTTGGCCCAGAGCGCGCACGTCCAGGCTGAAGCGCCGGGCCGTGGATTCGATCCGCACCGACCGTTCGCTCCATTGCACCGAAACGAGCGTCTCGCGCTGCAACGAGCTGTCCAAGCCCGTGCCCACCGAGACACCACGCTCCTCGGGCGGCAACAGCGATTCGTACTTCGGCGTGCGCAGCAAGGTCAGGCTCGTGGCGGCGAATTCGCCCAAGCCGAAGGAGACGATTAGGTCGTCGCCGTCTTCGACGGTCACGCACGAGACGTGTTTGTCCATGGCGCTTGACTGCTGAGTTTTGTTGACGATGCACGACCGCTTGGGTCTCGCGGGTCGCTCACACGCTGGGCACAAGCCTCTATCGGCGAGTGCTGCGACACACACCACGCCACAAGCTCGGAATCGATTTGTACTCGCAGTTGCGCGTTGATGGCAAGTGCGAGCTCCACGGCAATCGACGAAGCTGGCTTTTTCTTGGCACCAAAGCTCAGGCCAGCGTTACAGGCTGGCCGCGCGAGCGCGCCATCGGGTCGATCGCGTCATCCAGAAGCGCTGAGCGCGCTACTGGGGTTCGTTGGAAGAGTTGTTGTCCTCGCTCTCCAAAGAGCTCGCGGTATCGAGTGCCTGCATGATGCGCTGCGGTGTCGGCAACTCCCTCGCCAGTGCGGCTGGCAACTCCAGCTTGTACTCCGCCACGCCCATGGGCTTGGTCGCATCTCTCAAGGCGTATTCGGCGATCACACCGTTTCGGGTCTTGCACAAGATGATGCCGATGGTCGGGTTGTCCTGAGCGGACCTCAGCTGGTCGTCGACCGCGGCGAGATAGAACTGCATCTTCCCCACGTACTCGGGCTTGAAGTCGTCTATCTTGAGCTCGATGACAACGTGCGCATGCAGGCGTGTGTTGTAGAAGAGCAGGTCGAGGAAGTAGGCTTGGCCGCCGACCTCGAGTGCGTACTGCCGGCCCATGAAGGCGAAGCCGCGGCCGAGTTCGAGCAGGAACGTCTGCATCTGGGCGACCAGCGCGTCTTCAAGTTCGCGCTCCAGGAAGGCCGAGCCGAGGCCGAGCGTGTCGAAGATATACGGATCCTTCGTCAGCTGCTGGGCCATCTCCGATTGCGGCGGTGGCAGGGTGGCCTGGAAGTTCGTGATGGCCGATCCCTGACGCTCGATGAGACGGGACTCGATTTGATGGACAAGGACGCTGTGCGACCAGCCGTGCTTGAGGGCGCTTTGACCGTACCAGAAGCGCTCCTCTGGCGTCTTGAGCTTGTTGATGAGCGCGACGTGATGGCTCCACGGCAATTGTCCAAACGCCGTCTGGACAGACTCAAAGTCAGGCCACGCCGCCGCGAACGCGCGCATGCTCATGAGGTTCGAACGCGAGAAGCCTCGCATCCGGGGGAATTCGTCCAGAAGGTCTTTGGACAATTGCGCCACGACCTTCGAGCCCCACCCACGCTGCTCCTGTCGCTCGAGAATCTCGCGTCCGATGGACCAGTTGAGCCGAATCAGTTGGACGTTGACCGATGCTGCAGCCCGCACCTGGGTCTGGCGGATGCGCTGCTTCAGTTCGCGCAGCCAAGTCGCGTACTCGTCCGCAGGAAACGGCACCGACGTTTTGGTGACTTTGTTCATGCGCCTATCTTCGCCGAACGCAGCCAACCGGTCACTCTTGCCGAGGTTCTTGCGGCGCCCTACTTCTCCTAAAACCTCTGCACCGCCCGCATCCGCCGCTTGGCCTCGGTCGTGACATAGATCGTCGTCGTCGCCAGCGACGCATGCCCCAGGTTCTGCTGCGCGATCTCGATCGGCATGCCCGCCGCGATCGCATGGCTCGCGTGCGAGTGCCGCATCCAGTGGGTGCTGGCCTGCTCGAAGCGCCCTGCCCCCTTGGCATCGCCCTGCCCTCGTTGCACGCCGGCGCAGTCCGCAAAGAACCTCTTGATCTGCCGGTACAAGGTCGTCACCGCGAGCCCCGCCCAG
>JAYVTD010000217.1:0-2249 GCA_043774765.1 Rhizobacter sp.
GGTGATCTGCAGGCCACGCACGTCGATGATGTGGCCACCGTTGTCGGTGACGACACCCGCGCGCAGCGTCGGTGCGCCGCCGAGCGCACGCAAGCGGCGTGCAATCTGTGCCGCGGCCATCGGGATCACCTCGACCGGCAGCGGAAAAACGCCGAGCGTGCGCACCAGCTTCGATTCATCGGCGATGCAGATGAAACGTTCTGCGATGTCGGCCACGATCTTCTCGCGTGTCAGCGCAGCACCGCCGCCCTTGATCATGTGGCCGGCGTGGTCGATCTCGTCGGCGCCGTCGATGTAGACCGGGATGCCTTCGACGGCGTTCGCATCGAGCACCGTGATGCCGTGGGCGCGCAGCCGTTCGCTGCTTTTCTCGCTGCTCGACACGGCCCCGGCGATGCTGCCCTTCATGCTCGCCAGCGCGTCGATGAAACAGTTCACCGTCGAACCCGTGCCCACGCCGACCACGCTGCCGGGCACCACGTAGGCGGTGGCGGCCCGGCCCACCAGGGCCTTGAGTTCTTCTTGGGTCATCGCATCGTGTGGGTTGAGAACAGGGGCTGATTATCCCTGCGCAGCTTCCGCGTGGCCTCAGCGAACACCGACCATGTCCTGCGGCCGCACCCACTGCTCGAACTGCTCGGCCGTGACCCAGCCCGAACCGAGCGCGGCCTCGCGCAGGCTCAAGCCTTCCTTGTGCGCCCGCTTCGCGATCTGCGCCGCCTTGTCGTAGCCGATGTGCGGGTTCAGCGCCGTCACCAGCATCAGCGAGCGCTGCACCAGCTCGGCGATGCGCTCGCGGTCGGCTTCGATGCCACGCGCGCAGTGCTCTTCGAAACTTCTCGCTCCGTCGGCCAGCAGCCTCACGCTCTGCAGCAGGTTGTGGATGATCACCGGCTTGTAGACGTTGAGCTCGAAGTTGCCCGAGGCACCGGCCAGGTTCACGGCCACGTCGTTGCCCATCACCTGGCAGGCCAGCATCGTCAGCGCTTCGCACTGGGTCGGGTTGACCTTGCCGGGCATGATCGAGCTGCCAGGTTCGTTCTCGGGGATCGAGATCTCGCCCAGCCCCGAGCGTGGCCCGGAAGCGAGCCAGCGCACGTCGTTGGCGATCTTCATCAATGAAGCGGCCAGCGTTTTCAGCGCACCGTGGGCGAACACCATCGCGTCGTGCGCGGCAAGCGCCTCGAACTTGTTCGGTGCCGACTCGAACGCCAGGCCGGTGGCGCGCGCCAGTTCGGCAGCCACGCGCGTACCGAACTCCGGGTGTGCGTTCAGCCCGGTGCCCACCGCCGTGCCACCGAGCGCCAGCTCGCGAAGATGCGGGCGGGTCGTGCGAAGGTGGCGAATGCCGTGGTCGATTTGCGCGACCCAGCCGGAGATTTCCTGGCCGAGCGTCAGCGGCGTAGCGTCCTGCAGGTGCGTTCGGCCGATCTTGACCACGTCGGCGAACGCCGCGGACTTGGACGCGAGCGTTTCGCGCAAGGTTGCGAGTGCCGGCAACAAATGCCCTTCGATGGCCTGCAACGCGGCCACGCTCATCGCGGTCGGGAACACGTCGTTCGACGACTGGCCGCGATTCACGTCGTCGTTCGGGTGCACGAGGCGCGCTTCGCCGACCTCGCCGCCCATCAATACCGACGCGCGGTTGGCCAGCACCTCGTTCATGTTCATGTTGCTCTGGGTGCCCGAGCCGGTCTGCCAGACCGAGAGCGGGAACTGCGTGTCGTGCCGGCCGGCGAGCACCTCGTCGGCCGCAGCGACGATGGCCTCGGCCTTCTTCGGATCGAGCACACCGAGCTCGCGGTTGACGACGGCCGCGCAGCGCTTGACCAGCGCCAGCGCCATCAGCAGCTCGTGCGGCAAACGTTCGGTCGAGATGTCGAAGTGGCGCAGCGAGCGCTGCGTCTGTGCGCCCCACAGGCTGGTATTCGAAACGGCGATCTCGCCGAAGCTGTCGCGTTCCATGCGGGTGTCGGTCATGTGGGCCTCCTCGGATCAACGCTGCAGTATGCCGATGCAGGGGTTTGCGACAATGAGTGCTCACGCCACGGCCCTTTGCGCATGTCACTCCTGCCCTATCCCCTCGCCCGCTCCTTCCTCTTCGGCCTCGATCCCGAACACGCCCACGAGCTGACGCTCGGTGCCCTGGCCCGCCTGCAGAACACGCCGATGCAATGCCTGTGGCAGCAGCCCCGCGTAAACGACCCGGTCACCGTGGCGGGCCTCAAGTTCCCGAACCGCATCGGCCT
>JAYVTD010000218.1:0-12383 GCA_043774765.1 Rhizobacter sp.
CGTCCACGTGCATGGTGATCACATCAATGCCTTGGTCACACAAGCTGTTGGTGGCTTCGGCTTCTTTCACCGGCATAGACCACTCGCCAGTGAAGATCACAGTGCAGGTAATTTTCGGGTCTACCGAGAGCGCGCCCATGGTGAACGCATTGATGTTGCGCAGCACCTGCGGTATCGGTTTGGCCGCGACAAAGCCAATTTTTTTGCTCTTGCTCATGTGCCCGGCCACCACGCCGTTCAGGTACTGGCACTCGTCGATGTAGCCGAAGTAGCTGCCGGTGTTCTTCGGGTGTTTGCTCTCGGTCCACATGCCGCCGCAGTGCGCGAAACGCACGTCGGTTTCCTTGGCGGCCAGCGCCACCAGGTAGGGGTCGAAGTAACCGTAGGAGGTGGGGAACAGCAGCTTGGCGCCGTCCTGCTTGATCATGCCGGTCATCGTCTTGGTGACGGCGGCGGTCTCGGGCACGTTTTCTTCTTCGACCAGCTTGATGCCGGGCATCTTCTTGATCTCGGCGGCGGCTGCGGCCTGCGACTGGTTGTAGCCGAAGTCGTCACGCGGGCCGACGTAGATGACGCCGACGGTGAGCGGCGTCTGCGCGGCCGCACCGCGCAAGGCCCAGGGCGAAAGCGTGGCGGCCGAGAGGGCCGAAAGCTGCGCCAAAGCGCGGCGGCGGGACGTGTCGAGAGGGTTCGTCATGGAAGGTTCTCCGCGTTTCGTGGGGGTTGCGCTGTACTTTGGTGCACGCTCTGGTATACCGAGTGGCATTCAGCAAGACGCATGCCCGCACCGGGCGGCGCGTGGGCTCGCGGAGATCGGGGCGCGGCGCTGCCGCCGCGAGCGCTACTGCGCCAGCCGCGCCCTGGCTTCGTGCAGCGTGTGCAGCGTGATCTTGCGCACCTCGACCTTGCTCTGGTCGATGTGGGTCTTCAGCAGCAACTGCGCCTGGTCGGCCTTGCGCTGGATCACCGCGCGAAGAATCTTCGCGTGTTCGGTGTAGGTGGCCTCGATGCGGTCGGGCCGCGTGAAATCGAGGCGCCGGATCATGCGGATGCGCTCGGTCACGTCCCAGTGCACGCGTGCCATTTCGTCGTTGCCGGCGGCGCGCACCAGAGTGGCGTGGAAGTGCTCGTCATTCGCACCGACCTGTCGCGCGTCGGTCAGGCGCTCGGCCGCCGGCACGAGCCAGATGTCTTTCAGTGCGTCGAGGTCGGGCGGGTCTTCGGTGCGGGTGCACAGGCGCAACACGCTTGCCAGTTCGAGCACGATGCGCAGGTCGTAGAGTTGCTCGAGCTTGCCGAAGTCGATCGGCTTCACGAACCAGCCGAGCTTGGGCTCGACGTCGAGAAAACCTTCGTTGCGCAGCCGGAACAGCGCCTCGCGCACCGGCGTGCGGCTCACGCCCAGGCGGTTGCCCAGCTCGGCCTCTGAGAAGCGGTCGCCAGCCACCAGCTGAAAGTCGTGGATCTGCGCCTTCAACGTGGCGTACACCTGCTCCGCGAGGTTCGCACGGGCGGCAGGCAGAGGGGTCGTCACGGCGGCAGTCATTGGTGCGATCTTAGCGAGCCGGCTTGTTCGGCATCACAAGTCGATCAGGCTGACGTGCGCCGCGACCACGCGCCAACCCTGCGGCAAACGCACCCAGGTCTGGCTCTGGCGGCCGTGGCGTGTGCTGCCGTCGCGGTGAAACTCGGTCATCGCGGTCGCGAAGTCGCGGCCGTAGGTCGTGATCACGGTGTTCGACAGGCGGCGCGCCAGCCCGACGGCGGGCCGTGCGATGCGGAAAGCGCGGATCGCTTCGATGCCGAGCAGGTTCTCGCCAGGGCCGTAGCGCACCGTCAGCGCCGAGTCCCAGAACAATTCGTCGAGCACCTCGACCTTGTTGTTGACGAGCGCGTCTTCGTAGCGGGCGAAAACGGCCAGCATCTCGGCCAGCACGTCGGGCAGGTTGATCTCGGTACTCATGAAAACCTGGCCACGGGCGAAGAGGCGATTCCGAGTTGCTGCAGCTGGTACGCCACGCGCAGCACCAGGTCTTCGCGCCAGGGCGCTGCGATCACCTGCACGCCGATCGGCAACGGCCCGGCGCAGCCCCACACCGGCACCGCGCACACTGGCAGGCCGATGCACGAGATCGGCTGTGTCAGCAGGCCCATGCTCGGGCGTGCTGGCAGGCGCTGGCCGTTGACCTCGATCCACTCGGTGCCGAGTGTCGTGGCGGCGCACGGCGTGGCGGGCGCGAGCAACACGTCGAAGTCCTGAAACAGCTCGGCGGCGCGCAAGGCGAACCAGCGCCGCACGCGCTGCGCCTGCTGCACCCACGCGGCGGGCAGCAAGGCGCCGGCCAGAAACCGGTCGCGCGACAGCGGCTCGAAATCTTCGGCGCGTGTGCGCAGGTCGGGCAGATGCAAGGCCGCGCCTTCGGCATTGCTGATGATGAACGCGGCGGCGCGTGCGCGCGCCACTTCGGGCAGCTCGACGCTGCGCTTCACGCCGAGCGCCTGCGACACCTGCGCCACCGCGGCACGCGCTTCGGCGCCGGCGTGGTCGACAAAATAGCCGCCGAGCGTGGCGATGCGCAGACCGCTGACGCCGAGTTCGAGCGTGTCCATCGTGGGCTCGGCCGGCCGCAAAACACAGGCCGGGTCGTGCGCATCGAAGCCTTGCATCAGGTCGTACACGAGCGCTAGGTCACGCGCGCTGCGCGCGAACGGCCCGAGGTGGTCGAGGCTCGCGACAAACGGGTAAGTGCCGTTGCGTGGCAGCCGGCCGTAAGTCGGCTTCAGTCCGAAGGTGCCGCACAGCGAAGACGGCACGCGGATCGAACCGTTGGTGTCGGAGCCGAGCGTGACCGGCACCTGCCCGGCCGCCACCGCCGCGGCCGAACCGCCCGACGAACCGCCGGCCGTGCGCGTCAGGTCGTGCGGGTTGTGGGTGGCGCCTTCGTGCGTGTTCTCGGTGGTGAAACCGTAGGCGTATTCGTCCATGTTGAGCGCGCCCACCAGCACCGCGCCGGCCGCCTGCAGGCGCGCCAGCAGCGGGCCGTCACGCGTGGCCGCCGGCTGGCCACGTTCGATCTTCGAGCCGGCGAGGGTGGTCAGACCCGCCACGTCGAACAGGTTCTTCACCGCGAAGGGCACGCCGAGCAGCGGCAGCGACTTCACGGTCGTGTCGCCGATAGCCAGGCGGGCGTCGAGCGCCGCAGCCGCCTGCAGCGCGCGCTGCGCGGTCACGTCGGTGAAGGCATTGACGTGCTTGTCGGTGTCGCAGATGCGCGCCAGGCTCGTGTGCACCAGCGCGCTGGCGCTGATGTCGCCGCCGCGCACCGCAGCGGCCATGTCGGTGGCGCTGCCGAGCAGCAGTTCTTTCGCGTTCATGCGCGGCTTCCGCCTGATGGCGATACCGGTACGAAGGCTTCGGCCGGATCGTCGGTGATCGCCAGCGGCTGTGCGGCCACCAGCTCGGCCATGCCGGCCGCCAGCGCGAAGTAATGCAGCACGCCGGGGCGGTGCTCGGCGTTCAGAGGCAGGTTCAATGCAGCCGATACGGCGTCCACATAGGCTTCGATCTGCGCGGGAGTCATGGGCGGGCGGGCCTTTCGGAAGAGTCAGCGCCGCACCTCGCGTTGGAAGATTTCCAGGCTGCGTTTCTTCGCTGCCACGAAGCTCGGTTCTGACAGCGTGTCCACGGTGCGCGGGCGGGCATCGCCATATTGCAAGATTTCGGCCACCCTTGTCGGGCGCTTGGTCAGCAGCAGCACCTGGTCGGCGAGGTAGACCGCTTCTTCGAGGTCGTGCGAGACCAGCAGCATGGTCGTGCCGGTCTGCATGAACACCTCTTGCAGCTTCTCGCGGATGAAGAGTGTCATCTCGAAGTCGAGCGCCGAGAACGGCTCGTCGAGGAACAGCACCTCGGGCTCGGGCGCCAGCGCCCGCATGATCGACGCGGTTTGCTGCTGTCCGCCAGAAAGCTCGTAGGGGAAGCGCCGCAGGTCGAACTTCACGTCAAACGACGCCACCAGCTCGGCCATGCGCCGGTCGACCTCGGCCTTGGACTTGCCTTCGAGCACCAGCGGGTAGGCGATGTTGTCGATGGTGCGCATCCACGGGAACAGCGCTTCGCGGTAGTTCTGGAACACGTAGCCGATCTTGGTGTCGCGCAAGTTCTTGCCGTCGAACAGGATCTGGCCCGAATCGATCGGAACGAGCCCGGCGATCATGTTGATCAGCGTCGACTTGCCGCAGCCGTTGGGCCCGAACACCGAAACTATTCTGTGCTTGGGAATGTCGAGGTCGAAGTTCTCGTACAGCGGCCAGCCGGCGAAATACTTCGTCAGGCCGCGGATCGTGATGTGGGTGCCGGCCGGGCCGGGCGTGAAGGGGCGTTCGGGCACGTCGGCCACGACCGCGGCGTTGAGGACTTCGCTCATGTTTATCTTCCGCTCCAGTGCACGATCTTGCGTTCCAGGATCAGGAACAGCACGTTCAGCGCATAGCCGAGCGCTCCGGCCGCAAGGATCGCCGCGTACATGCTCTTCACGTTGAGCACCTGCTGCGCGTCGATGATGCGGTGGCCCAAGCCGTTGTCGGAGCCGATGAACATCTCGGCCACGATCACGATCACGAGCGCCATCGAGACCGCCGAGCGCAGGCCGACGAAAGTCGGCTGCAGGCTTTCCCAGATCAACACGTCCTTGAAGATCTGCCAGCGTGACGCGCCCATCACCTTGGCCGCCATCACCCGCTGCTTGCGCGCGTTGATCACGCCGTAGGCGCTGTTGAACAGCACGATAAGCCAGGCGCCGAAAGCCGCGATCGCGACCTTGTTGATGTCCGAGACACCGAAGATCAGCAGGAACAGCGGGATCAATGCCGACGAAGGCGTGGAGCGGAAGAAGTCGATCAGGAACTCGACGCTGCGGTAGGCCCGCTCGTTGCTGCCCAGCAGCACGCCGAGCGGCACGCCGACCACGGCGGCGATCAGAAAGGCTTGCAGCGTGCGCAGCACCGTCACGCCGAAGTCGAGCAGCAGCGGGCCGCCCGCGAGGCCGGTGACCAGCGCGTAGAGAGTGGCCGAGGGCGTGGGCAGCAGGATCACCTTGATCAAGCCGGCGCGCACGACCAGATCCCACACGATGAACAGCGCAACCGGGCCGACGAAGGGCAGCAGCTTGCCCCACGACAACTTGCGCGCCGCTGCGCTCGAACCGTCGGTCGAGCCGCTCCAGGGTTGGGGCGCTGCGGTCGTGGTGGTCTCGCGCATGGCTCAGGCTTTGTAGAGCAGCGGTTCCACGAGCACCTTTTTCTCGAAGATGCCCTTGTCGGAAAACAGGTCGTAGAACTTCTGGAAGTAAGCCACGTCGCTCGCCTTGAACTCGTTGTAGAGCATGTACGAGGCGAGCGGCACCTCGTTGGCGAGCGCACCTTCGATCGCGGTGTAGCCCTTCATGAACTGGCGCGCTTCGTCGGGTTTGCTGCGCACCAGCTCGATACCCCTGGCATACGCGGCGATGAACTTCTTCGTTTCAGTCGGGTACTTCTTGATGAACTCGCTCGTCAGGCTGGCCGAGCCGCCGTGCCATGGCGCCATCGGGTCGCCGAGGATGTAGCGCGCCACCACACCGGCTTCGAGCACTCTTGTCGTGCCGTTCAGGCGGCCGATGGTGCCGGTGGGCTCGAGCGTGTAGGCCGCGTCGATCTGGCCGGCGGCCAGCGCTGCCACGTGCTGGCCGATCGGCAGTTCGGTGACGCTCATCACGCCGGCGCCGGCTCTTTCCAGCATGGTATTGGCCAGCGTCACGTTCTGGATGCCGGGGCCCGAGGCCACGCGCTTGCCCTTCAGCTCGGCCATGGTCTTGACGGGGCTGTCTTTCGGCACGAGGAACTCTTCGAGCACGTACTTCGCATTGCTCGGGTTGGTGGCGAAGATTTTGAACAGGCCCGGCTGCGCGATCTCGCCGATGGCCAGGTTGGCCGAGCCGGTGCCGTTCGAGCTGCCGTCGGAGCGGCCCGAGAGCATGGCTTCCATCACCTGCTGGGCGCCGGCGAACTTGAGTGCTTCGACCTCGAGGCCGGCTTCCTTGAAGTAGCCTTTCTCGATCGCCGCAAAGAACGGCAGGCCGGCGGCCACCGGCCAGTAGCCAATGCGGATCTTCGGGGCGGCCTGGCCCAGCACCAGCGTGGGCGCGCCGAGGCTGGCGAGCGCCGCGCCCGATGCGGCCGCAGTGAGCAGGCGGCGCCGGGTGGCGTTGGCGGCGGGCTTGATGGCGGGGTGGTTCATGTGAATCTCCGGTTGAAAGTGAGGAGTCCGAAAACGTGAACGCGGGTCAGGCCGGCGCTGCAGCGCCACTCGCCTGCATGAAAGCGCGCCAGCCGCCGAAGGCCGTGACGTCACGCGCCGTTGCCAGCGCGTGGCCTTCGCAGATGAAACCGTGGACCCAGCGGCCGTCGGCCAGTTCCAGGCTGCCCAGACCGAGCGGCGCCGGGATCAACGCAAGGAACGAGCCGACCGCATCGAGCGGCACGTCCCACACCTCGACCGCGATCGGCGCACCGCTTTCGTAAGCACTCGCGCGCTGCAGGCCGGGCTTGGGCGGCGTGGTGTTCGGCAGCGCGAACAGGCGGTAGTGCGGCGCCGTCTGGGTGGCTTCGCGAAGCGTCGCGCCACGTTCGGTGAGCTGGTTGTTCAGCGCCATGCCGCTCAGGTGCGCGCCGACGACGGCGATCGGCATGGTCGGTACGCTGGCCGGCCAGGCGGCGCCGCTGGACACCACGAAGGGCCGGCCGGTTGCGCCCATCGAAAGGTGCAGGCTCGCCTCCCACGACAGCCCGAAGCGCGCCAGCGCCGCGTCGCCTGCGCCGGGCGCGATGAAGGTCACGCCGAAGGGCAGGCCGTTCTCGGTGAAGCTGGCCGGAAGCGCCAGCGCGCACCAGCCGAGCAGGTTGACGAAGTTCGTGTAGGTGCCGAGCAGCGCGTTCGCGCCCAGCGGGTCGGCGTCGATCTCGGTGTGCTTCGGGTGCGCCGGCGCGGTCGGCACCATCAGCACGTCGACCTGTTGCCACAGCGAGGCGGTCAAACGCTGGGCGTCGCGCAACGCGTACTGGCCGCGGAAGGCGTCGGTGGCGCTGAACTGCGTGGCCAGCTCGATCACGCGCAGCACCGTGGGGTCGATGGCTTCGGGGCTCTTTTCCATCAGCGCCTGCAGCACGGCGTGGCGTTCGGCGACCCAGGGCCCGCCGTAGAGCAGGCGCGCCACCGCGAGCAGTGGCGAGAAGTCGAGCGGCAGCACGCTGTGGCCGAGCGATTGCAGGTGCGCCACGGCTTGTGTGTAGGCCGCCTCGTAGCCGATGTCGCCCGCGAACACCGGAGCGACGGGCACGCCGACGCGCAGCACCGCTTTGGGCTGTGCCGCACCGACGCGGAACGCGCTGTAGGCATCGGTCGGGTCTGGGCCTTCCATCACCGCCAGCACCTGCGCCGCGTCGGCCACGGTGAGTGCGAGCACCGAAACGCAGTCGATGCTGCGGCAGGCCGGCACCACGCCAGCGCAACTGACTCGGCCCGGCGTGGGCTTGAGCCCGACGATGTTGTTGAAGCCGGCCGGCACCCGGCCCGAGCCGGCGGTGTCGGTTCCGAGCGCGAACGGCAAGTCGCCACGCGAAACCACCACTGCCGAGCCGGAACTCGAACCGCCGCTGACACGCTCGGTGTCGAAGGTGCTGCTCGGCCGGCCATAGGGCGAACGCGCGCCGACCAGGCCGGTGGCGAACTGGTCGAGGTTGGTCTTGCCCATGCAGACGGCGCCGGCGTCGATCAACCGCGCCACAGCAAAGGCGTGGGCCGTGACGCTGCGCTGGAACGCCGGGCAGGCGGCGGTGGTGGGCAGGCCGGCCACGTCGATGTTGTCCTTCACGGCGAAGGGCACCCCGAAGAGTGGCATCGCCTTCAGCGCGGCCGCGCGGTCGGCAAAAGCGGCCGCGCGCACTTCGAGCGCGGCCACGCCCATTTGCAGCGCGGCCGCGCCGGTCAGCGTGATCCAGGCTTCGGGCGGGCTGTGTGCCAGCAGGCGCTGGCGCAGCGCTTCGAGCAGCCGCCCCGGCGACGCGCCCTCGGCGTACGCCGAGCGCCATTCCGGCAGAAGCAGGGGGAGGGTCGGGTCCATGCGAGTTATTGGTGCTCTTGTTGGTATACTAACCTGTGCACAGCATGAATCGTGCCTGTCGGCCGCTGCTGCCGCCGCGGCCGACAAGTTCGTGCGCTCTTGATCTGCGGCAGCTGCGATCGCCGGGCGCAGTACTAGACTTCGCCGAACAACCACTCCGAGGCAAACCCATGAAGATCCTTGTCGCAGCCGATGGAAGTTCCCACACCAAACGTATGCTGGCCTACATCGCGGCGCACGACGAATGGCTCGGGGCACAACACCAGTACACGGTGTTCTGCGGCGTGCTCGCGGTGCCGCACGGCGCCGCGGCCTTCGTCGACAAGGACACGGTGAAGGGCTACTACGACAGCGAAGCCGAGGCCGTGTTCAAGCCGATCCGCAGCTTCTTCAAGAAGCAGGGCATCGACGCCAGCTTCGTCAGCAAGGTCGGCCACCCCGCCGACATGATCGCCAAGATGGCGGACGCCGGGAAGTTCGATCTGGTCTTGATGGGTTCGCACGGCCACGGCCTGCTCGGCAACCTGGTGCTCGGCTCGGTCGCCACGAAGGTGCTGGCGAACTGCAAGACGCCGGTGCTGCTGGTGCGCTGAGTCGCGCGCAAGGCTTCACGGCGACGCCGTGGGCCGCTGCGCTGCACGTGTTGGTGGCCGGGGTTGGCCACTGACGCTGGCCGCATCTGACGGCCCGATTCCGCCGGGTGCGGTGTAGCAGTTCGAAGTCGAACTGCTGGATGTCAGGCCGACTTTGCTGTCGGCAAGAATTTCTTGACCAGCGTCACCACCGCCAACACCACGGCGCCGGCGACGACGCCGATCAGGCCATTGGCCAGTATCGGCAGCACGACCTGGGCGAGACCGCCCCGCCCTTCGGCAAAGCCTTCGACGGCATGCGCAAGCGGCGGCACGCCATGGACGAGGATGCCTCCACCGACCAGGAACATGGCCGCCGTGCCGACCACCGAGAGCAGCTTCATCAGCCAGGGGGCGGCGTCCAGGATGCCGCGTCCGAGGGCGCGCTTCAAGGCTCCGGCTTGCGCCACCAGCCACAGCCCCAGGTCGTCGAGCTTGACGATGCTGGCCACCGCGCCGTAGACGCCCACCGTGAAGACCAGCGCCAGCGCCGTCATCACCGTCAACTGCGTCAGGAAGTCGAAGCCGCTGACCGTACCCAGGGTGATGGCGATGATCTCGGCGGAGAGGATGAAGTCGGTGCGCACGGCGCCCTTGATCTTGTCTTTCTCGTAGGCCACCAGGTCCACGGCGGGGTCGGCCAGGGCGCTCTTCAGCTCGGCCTGGCGCGCCGCGTCGTCCCCGGCCTTGTGCAGAAAGGGATGGGCGATCTTCTCGAAGCCCTCGAAGCTGAGGAAGGCGCCGCCCACCATCAGCAAGGGCGTCACCGCCCAGGGCGCAAAGGCGCCGATGGCCAGGGCCGCCGGCACGAGGATGGCCTTGTTCAACAGCGAGCCCTTGGCCACCGCCCAGACGACGGGCAATTCGCGATCGGCTTTCACGCCCGTCACCTGCTGGGCGTTGAGCGCCAGGTCGTCGCCCAGCACGCCGGCCGTCTTCTTGGCGGCGACCTTGCTGAGCACAGCCACATCGTCCAGCACGGCGGCGATGTCGTCGAAAAGAGCGAAGAAGCTGCTGACGGCCATAGGCGGATTGTCGACGCACTCGTCACATGCCGGCGCAAAGGGGCCACGCCATGCGCGAACTCTCCCTGCTCGACGCTGCGCAGACTCCTGGCAGCTCCCGACCGTCCCGGCGCATTGCTGGCGCGGCCAGTTCAAGCGCTTCGAATACGACCTCTTGCGCTGAAGGGCGCCGCTCAAGCCGGCAGCGAAGCGCCCTGTTCCGGCACCCGAACCGGCCAGCCGAGTTCGTCGGCGATGCGCAGCCGAAGTGTGTCGCTGGCGGCGGGTTCACCGTGCACCACGAAGGTCTGGCGTGGGGCCAGCTCGAAGCCGCGCAGCCAGGTCATCAGCCCGTCGGCATCGGCGTGGCCCGAAAAACCTTCGAGGTGGCTGACCTGCGCTTTCACGGCCACGTACTCGCCGAAGATCTTGACCTCGGTGGCACCTTCGATCAGCTTTGCGCCGCGTGTGCCGCCCACCTGGAAGCCGGGAAATACGATGTGGTTGCGCGGGTGTGGTGCGAGTGACTTGAGGTGGTGCAACACGCGCCCGCCGGTGGCCATGCCGCTGGCCGAAATGATGATGCTCGGGTAACGCGAGCGGGTCAGTTTTTCCGATTCCTGCGGGGTGTCGATCACCGTCACGCCATCACCCAGCGTGTTGGCCTCGCGCGGTGGCAGGCGCAGCAGCTTGCGGTGCTTGCGGTAAAGCGCGGTCGCGCGGGTGGCCATCGGGCTGTCGAGGAAAACCGGCACGTCGGCGGGGATGCTGCCTTCTTCCTTCAAGCGCTGAATGCACAGCATCAGCGCCTGTGCGCGGCCGACCGCAAAAGACGGCAGCAACACGCTGCCGCCGCGCCGCAGCGTGGCCCGCACGATCTCGGCGAGCTTTGGTTGCACGTCGTCTTTCGGGTGCAGGCGGTTGCCGTAGGTCGATTCGACCAGCAGCACGTCGGCATGGCGGACGAGTTCGGGCGCCGGCATCAGCAGGTCGTCGCTGCGGCCCAGGTCGCCCGAGAACACGAGGGTTTCGCCCGCCGCCGCCAGCGTCACCGCGCACGCGCCGAGCAGGTGCCCCACCGGTGTGAGCGAAACCAGCACATCGCCGACCTGCGCGCTGCGGCCGGCCGGGATGGGCACGAAGCGCGCCAGCGCACGCTGCGCGTCTTTCGTGGTGTAGAGCGGCAGGGCCGGCGTGTGGCGCGAAAAGCCGCGGCGGTTGGCGCGGCGTGCGTCTTCTTCCTGCAGGTGGGCGCTGTCGAGCAACAGCACCTCGGCCAGGTCGCGGGTGGCCAGTGAACAGTGGATCGGCCCCTTGAAGCCTTCGCGCACCAGCACCGGCAGCCAGCCGCTGTGGTCGAGGTGGGCGTGGCTCAGCACCACCGCGTCGAGTTCGGCCGGCGGCACCGGAAAGGGCTGCCAGTTGCGCTCGCGAAAGGTCTTGAAGCCCTGAAACAAACCGCAGTCGAGCAGCACGCGCCGGCCCGCCATCTCGACCAGATGGCGCGAGCCGGTCACAGTGTCGGCCGCGCCGAAAAAACCGAGCTTCATCGTGTCGGCGCCGCGCCGGGGAGCGTCAGCGCTTGCAGCTGTTCAGGCCGAAGGCCACGTAGGCCGGGCAGAAGCGGAACACGCCGGTTGCGAGGGGGATCAGGCCCACCCAGCCCCACACGCCGATCCAGCCCATCAGCGTTGCGCCGATCAGTGTCAGCCCGACCAAGATGCGAATCGCACGGTCCACGGTTCCCACATTGGCAATCATCGTTCGCTCCTGGTGTCTGGTGAGATTTCAGCATGCACCGACGGGTGGCGCGGCGGTTTGCGCTGAGTCAAGCGGCCTGCGTTTGCGGCGCCATCGCCACCGTGCGCAGCACCGCGTCGACCAGAAAAAGCTCCCAGTGCGCGAGTGCGGCGGGCGTCTCCAGCTCTTCGCCCAGGAAGGCCGACAGCGTGAACCGGTTCGAGAGGTAGAAGTAGGCGAGTGCGGCGATCATCAGGTACACGTCGCGCGCCGACACGTCGTGGCGGAACAGCTTTTGCTGCGCGCCGCGCGCGAGCACCTCGCCGAGCACGCTGACCGCCTGCGACGAGTATTCGCTCGCCCGCAGCGACTTCGAGATGTGCTTGCCGCGGTGCAGGTTCTCGCTGTTGAGCAACGTGATGAACTCGGGGTTTTTCTGGTAGTAGCCCCACATGAAGCGGATCACCGCCTGCAGCGCTTCCGCCGGCGCCGCGGCACCGAGCACGAGCCTGGATTCGGCTTCGTTGAAGCGTCGGTACATTTCTTCGAGCACCGCAATGAAGAGGCCTTCCTTGCTGCCGAAGTAGTAGTAGATCATGCGGTCGTAGGACTTGGCCGCCTTCGAGATCTGCTCGATGCGCCCGCCCGCGTAGCCGTGTTTGGCGAACACCTTGGTCGCTGCGCGCAGGATGCCGTCGCGCGTGGCTTGCGCTGCCAGCGCGCGGACACCCGGCTTGCGTGCAGGCACGGCGGTCATGCGTGCCTGCTCACTGTTCCGCGAACGCGCGCTCGATGACGAAGTCGCCCGGCTTCGAGGTGTTGCCTTCCTTGAAGCCTTTGCCTTCAAG
>JAYVTD010000219.1:0-4324 GCA_043774765.1 Rhizobacter sp.
AAGCCGAAAGTCTGCTCGACCGCATGGCGCGGTTAAGCCCCGCCTGACGCCGCTGCCGCCTCAACGCGGCAAAGCGTTCACCTCTCTCTCCCAGCGTTCGATCAGGCGCCGCCGTTCGGCCGCCTTGCCGTACTTCTGGAAGTCGTACTTGATCAGCCGCACCGCGTCGATCGTCGGGATGCGCGGGTCAGGCTTGAAGGTCTTGTTGGCCGGCACCTGCAGCGAGTTCGCACGCGCGCCGATGCTCTGGCCGGCCGGGCTCATCAGCCAGTCGTAGTACTTCTTCGCCGCCTCGCGGTTGCGCGCGCCCTTGACCAGCGCGATGCCACCCACTTCATAACTCGTGCCTTCGCAGGGCGCACCCGACTTCACCATCTTGAAGCCCTGCTGGCGCTCGTTCTCGAAGCCGAACATGAAGCTCACGCCGATCCCCACTTCGCCCTTGGCCACGCTCTTGGCCTGCGCCTGCCCGCTGCGGGTGTACTGGGTGACGTTGCGGTGCAGCTTCTGCAGGTACGCGAAGGCCGAGTCTTCGCCCATCAGTTGCACCAGCCCGGCGAGGATCGTGTAGCCGGTGCCGCTCGAGCCCGGGTGCGAGGTCTCGATCTCGCCCTTGTAGCGCGCATCCAGCAGGTCGGCCCAGCACTTCGGCGCCGGCAGGCTCTTCTTCTTCAATACGTCTTCGTTCCAGCCGAAGCCGATCGCGCTGGTGTAGAAACCGCCGACGTAATTCTCGCTCATCGCGTACTGGCGCACCGCCCAGCCATGCAGGTCGTCCAGGTAGGCCGGTCGATACGCGTCGAGCAGGCCGACTTCGGCGGCTTGCAGAAACGGGTCGCCGGTACCGCCCCACCACAGGTCGGTCTTCGGGTTGGCCGCTTCGGCGCGCAACTGCGCCAGTGCTTCGCCGGTGGCCTTGTGCACCTGCAGCACCCTGATGCCGGTCTGGGCCTGGAACTCTTTCGCCGCCAGCTCACACCAGCCCTGGTCGGTGGCGCAGATCGCGACCACTTGCTGGTTTTGCGCCAGCGTGGCCCCGGCCAATCCAAAGCCACAAGCCAACGCAGCAATGGCACGCGCAAAGATGTTGTTCATGGGAAAAGCCCCGCCCGATTCGATGCTGTGCATTATCGAATCGAGACGGGGCCTGGTGCCCGTCGGCTCAGCGGTGTTTCACTCGCTGGTGCCGAGCACGTCGCCGAAGCCCTGCCATTGCGTGCCGGTGAACTTGGCGAGTTGGCCCTGCTTGACGAGGAAGAAGTCTGTCGGCGTGGTGTTCAGCGCCATGCCGGTCAGAAGCAAGGGCAGCTTCAGGTTCTTGATGTTCGCAGCCTGCTTCATCACGTTCTCGCGCGTCAGGTCGTTGCCACACTGCTTGAGGATCTGCACCATGGTCTGGGCCGTCAGGTAGGCGTACAGGTTGGTCGCGTCTCTCGGGTCGCCTTCGCGGTAGTAGCGGCCCATGAATGCGCGCCACTCAAGCATCGCAGCGTCGTCTTTCCACTGCGGGTCGTTGGGGTCTTTGTAATACTGCAGC
This sequence comes from Rhizobacter sp., assembly GCA_043774765.1. GTDB lineage: Bacteria > Pseudomonadota > Gammaproteobacteria > Burkholderiales > Burkholderiaceae_C > LMDS01. The sequence continues at coordinate 1,538 of JAYVTD010000219.1, forward strand.
GTCAGCAGGCCGACCGACTTGTCCAGGCCCGCCGGCGCCAGCACCGATCCGACCGACGCGCTCACGTTGTTGACGATGTGCAACGGTTTCCAGCCCGAATCGAAGGCCTTGCGGATCGCCTGCGCGCCGAACTTCGGCGTCGTGATGTTGATGAAGGTGTCGGCGCCCGAACCTTGCAGCGTCACGATCTGCGAGTCGACCGTCGGGTCGCTGACCTCGTAGGTCGCTTCGGCAACGATCATCTTCGCGCCGGCGGCACCGAGGCCGTCTTTCACGCCCTTGAGCACGTCTTTGCCGTAATCGTCGTTCTGGTACAGGACCGCGATCTTCGCGTTCGGCTTGTTCTTCAGCAGGTACTTCGCGTAGATCGAGCCTTCGGCCTGGTAGCTCAGGTTGAACCCCAAAGTCCACGGGAAGTTTTTCGGGTCGGCCCACTTGGTGGCGCCGGTGGCCAGCAGCAAGTGCGGCACCTTCTTCGCGTTCACGTACTTGTGGATCGCCGAGTTGGGCGGCGTGCCCAGGGTCTGGAACAGCGCCAGCACTTCGTCCTGCTCGACCAGTTTGCGCACCTGCTCCACCGTCTTGGGCGGGCTGTAACCGTCGTCAAGGCTGATCAGGTTGATCTTGCGGCCATTGATGCCGCCCTGATCGTTCAGCATCTTGAAGTAGGCTTGGTGCAGCTTGCCGATCGTTCCGTAGGCCGATGCGGGGCCGCTGTACGGCATGGTCTGGCCGAGCTTGATCTCGGTATCGGACGCGCCGGGCCCGTACTTCTTCTGCGCCGATGCCGGCACGGCAAAAACCGCGAGTGCGGCGGCCGCGGCAAGCAACGAGACCCGACGCCTGGAATTGAATTTCATGATGGCTCCTTCAATGTCATCAACACACGATCGGTGCGGCACCAGCGCCGGGAACCGGACGAAGACAAACCTCTTAACGCTGCCGCCATTGGCGCAGACGACCACTGGCGATCCGTATGAACCCTGCCACGCCGCTGGGCATGACGTACATGAACACGATCAGGAACACGCCGTAGATCGCCCAGGGAGCAGCCTTCGAGATCTGGTCGGCGACGTTCGGGATGAACTGGATGAAGAGTGCGCCCCAGATTGCCCCCGAGATCGACGCCAGCCCACCGATCACGATGCCGACGACAAAGCTGATCGAGAGGAAGATCGTGAAGGTGTCCGGCGCAACGAACTGGATCACGATCGCGCCCAGTGCGCCGGAAATACCCGTGTACATGGCCGAGACGCCGAAGGTCAGCGACTTGATCATCGCGGTGTTAACGCCCATAGCCTGCGCCGCAATCGGCTGGTCGCGGATCGCCACCATGGCGCGGCCAATGCGGCCACGCAGCAGATTCCAGGCGATCAGGAACAGTATCACCGTTGTTGCGAGCGCCACGAAGTAGAGCCATCGGTCCTGCGAAACCGGTAGCCATTGCGGCGGCTCGGGTTTGACGATCACGATGCCCTGCACACCACCGGTCCAGTGCTCGAAGCCCTTGAACTTGAGGATCTGCGGCATCGCCACACCGAGCGCGAAAGTCGCCAGCGACAGGTACAGACCTTCGAGGCGCAGTGCCGGCAGGCCAAACAGGAACCCGGCCAACAGGCACACCGCGCCGGCGGCCGGCAGCGTCGCCCAGTAAGGCACGCCGAACTTGTCCATCAGGATCGCCGCCACGTAGGCGCCGATCGCATAGAACGCGCCGTGGCCGAGCGAGATCTGGCCGTTGTAGCCGGTCAGCATGTTCAGCCCGAGCAGCGCGATCGCGTAGACCAGCACCAGCGTGAACTGGAAGACCCGGTAGTTGCTGACGAGAAAGGGCAGCACGCAGGCCGCAACCAGCAGCAGCGCGAGGCCGAGCGTCTGGTTGCGGCTCAGCGCCGGGCGCGCCGCCTTGGGGGTGGATGTGGTGGTGACCATGCAGCTCAGACCCGGGTGACGTGCACTTTGCCGAACAGGCCCGACGGCCGGATCACCAGCACACCGACGATCAGCACCAGCGCGACCGTCAGTTTGAGTTCGGTGCCGAGGAAGGAGCCGACCACGTTCTCGAGCACGCCGACGATGAAGCCGCCCAGCACCGCGCCACCCGGGCTGTCGATGCCCCCGAGCAGTGCCGCGGCGAAGGCGTAGAGCAGGATGCCGGCCATCATGTTCGGTTCGAGGAATACGGTGGGGGCCACCATCATCCCGGCGATCGAGCCGATCGCCGCTGCCAGGCCCCAGCCGAGCGCGAGCATCCAGCCCACGCGCACGCCGACGAGCCGGCTCGACACCGGGTTCTGCGCCGCAGCGCGCATCGCCAGGCCCAGCGGCGTGAAGCGGAAGAAAGCGAACACCAGCAGCAGCACCACCAGCGTGATGCCGATCGAGCCGAGTTCGTGCGACGACACGTAGGAATTGCCGAACAGCGGCGCCTCGGGGAACGGGCTCGGGAAGGGCTTGATCGTGTACGAGAAGATCCAGCCCGCCAGGCTGTTCATGATGACGAGCAGGCCAATGAAGACGATCACGACCGACAGGATCGGCGCGTTCTCGACCGGCTGAACGATCACGCGTTCGATTACCACGCCGATCACGAAGGCCAGCGCCACCGTGATGAAAAACGCGGCCCAGTAGGGCATGCCGGCCTGGATCAGGCTCCAGGCGATGTAGGTCGAGAACATCGCCAGTTCACCCTGCGCGAAGTTCACGAGATGGGTGGCCTGGTAGATCATCACCAGGGCCAGCGCCACGCTGGCATAGATGCCGCCGGTGGCGAGGCCCGAGAGCACC
>JAYVTD010000220.1:0-2401 GCA_043774765.1 Rhizobacter sp.
CCGCCCGACATCGACTGCGTCAATCACTGGGCCGTTTCGCGCGAGGTGGAGCCCGGCAAGGTCGTGCTGACCGACCACGATTTCGAGCGGCCCTCAACATCGCTCAAGGTCGACAAGGCCCACAGCCGCAGCTACGACCTGTCGGACGCCGAGGTGTTCGACTACCCTGGTGGCTACACGCAGTCGGCCGACGGCGCGCAGTACGCCGAGAACCGCATGGACGAGCTGCAAAGCGACTACGAGGTCTTTCACGGCGCGGCCAACACCGTGGGCCTGCGCACCGGCCACACGCTCAAGTTGCAGCGCCACCCGCGCGAAGACCAGAACGCCGAGTACTTGGTCACGTCGACCACCTTGCAGATCCAGCACCCCGGCTACGAGTCAGACGCCAGAGAGGCGCTGTTCCAGTGCGACTTCGGCAGCATCGTCTCGAAACAGCAGTACCGCCCGACGCGGCGCACGCCCAAGCCGTGTGTCAACGGGCCGCAGACCGCCATCGTGGTCGGCCCCTCGGGTGAAGAGATCTTCACCGACAAGTACGGCCGGGTGAAGGTGCAGTTCTACTGGGACCGGCGCGGCACGAAGAACGAGAAGAGTTCGTGCTGGGTCAGCGTCTCGCACCCCTGGGCCGGCAAGAATTTCGGCGTGATGCACATCCCGCGCATCGGCCAAGAAGTGATCGTCGGGTTCCTCGAAGGCGACCCCGACCGCCCGATCGTGATCGGCCGCGTCTACAACGCCGAGCAGATGCCGCCGTGGGATCTGCCGGCCAACGCCACGCAGTCGGGCATTCTCACGCGCTCCTCCAAAGGTGGCGGTTACGCCAACGCCAACGCGCTTCGCTTCGAGGACAAGAAGGGCTCGGAACAACTCTGGCTGCACGCCGAGAAGAACCAGGACATCGAGGTCGAGAACGACGAGACGCATTGGGTCGGGCACGACCGCACGAAGACTGTTGACCACGACGAGACGGTGCATGTGAAGCATGACCGCACCGAGACGGTCGACCACAACGAGACGATCACGGTCGGCGTGGACCGCACCGAATCGGTCGGCCACAACGAGTCGATCACGATCGGTTCGAACCGCAGCGTCAGTGTCGGCGCCAGCGAAACCAAGACCGTGGCGCTGCAACGCAGCCACGCCGTCGGCATCAACGAGAGCATCGCGATTGGGGCTGCGCAGGAGGTGGCGATCGGCTCGTACCAGACGGTCGCGGTCGGTTCGAATCAGGACATCAACGTGGGCAGCAATCAGTCCACGAGCGTCGGAAAGAACCAGTCCGCGACGATTGCGGAGAACCGCATGGTCGAGGTCGGCAAAGACCTGAAGACCACGGTCGCCAAGAACGAAGTGCGCGAAGTCGGCGAGGCGCGCACAACCTCGATCGGCAAGGACGACAAATGGCAGGTTGGCAAGAAGTTCTATCTTGAGGCGGCCGACGAGATCACGCTCAAGACCGGTGACGCCAGCATCGTGATGAAAAAAGACGGCACGATCCAGATCAAGGGCAAGGACATCACGATCACCGGCAGCGGAAAGATCGGCGTCAAGGCCTCGGGCGACATGGTGCTCAAGGGCTCCAAGATCGCCCAGAACTGAGGCGTGGCGCGCCATGCTGCAGGTCGCCAACCACACACCCTTCAGCGCTGCGTTGTCGGTGTTCCCCGACGCAGAAGGCGTCGAGAGCGCCTATGCGGTGGTGAAGGCCACGTTCCGCTTCGGGCCGCAAGGCCCGGAACTCGCCGAACAGCAAGCGCCGCTGCTGGCCACCGACGTGTTCTGGGGCGACCCGATGCAGACCAGCCTGCGTGCGGCCGGTGAGTTCGCGCTGCTCAAGCCGGCCACCGACGTGTTGTTGATAGGGCGCGCGATCGCACCCGTTGCCAACACCCGTGTCGCCGATGTGAGCCTGCGGGTCGGCCCCGTGGCGCGCACGGTGCGCGTCTTCGGTGACCGCCATTGGGAAAAGTCGGGCGGCAAATGGCGGCCCTCGGAGCCGCAGCCCTGGGAGCGCATGCCGTTGCGCTGGGAGCTGGCCTGGGGCGGTATCGCCCCGCAAAAAGGCGAAGAAGTGCCCGAGCACGAGCCGCGCAACCCGGTCGGGCGCGGTATTGTCGGCCGCGATGGTGTGCCCGCCGACGCGCAGCCGCTGCCGAACCTCGAAGACCCGAAGGCCATGCTCTCGTCGCCGACCGATCGGCCGACGCCCGCCTGTTTTGCACCGATCGCGCCCACCTGGCTGCCGCGCCGCGACTTCGCCGGCACGTATGACGATGCCTGGATCAGCGGGCGCGCGCCCTACCTGCCGCTCGACTTCGACGCGCGCTTCTTTCACGTGGCGCCGCCCGAGCTGATCGCGCCGGGCTTTCTGCAGGGCGGCGAGCCGGTCGAGCTCGTC
>JAYVTD010000221.1:0-2049 GCA_043774765.1 Rhizobacter sp.
TTCGGTGTCGTTGACGACGCGCCCCGAGATCGCGATCTCGCCCCCCGAGATTTCTTCGAGCCCGGCCACCATGCGCAGCAGCGTGCTCTTGCCGCAGCCCGACGGCCCGACGATGACGACGAACTCGCCGTCGGCGATCTCGGCGCTGACGTCGTGGATCACCGCATTGGCTGATCGCCCGTGGCCGTAGCTTTTGACGACGTTGCGTATCGAGATGGCGCCCATGTTCCTGTGTTCTCGCTCGGTGTTATTTTTCGGTGTCCACGAGGCCCTTGACGAACCAGCGCTGCATCAGGATCACGACCAGCGCCGGCGGGATCATCGCCAGGACCGCGGTGGCCATCACGATGTTCCAGTCGGTGGCAGCGTCGCCGCCGCTGATCATGCGCTTGATGCCGATCACCACCGGGTACATGTTCTCGTTGGTCGTGACCAGCAGCGGCCACAGGTACTGGTTCCAGCCGTAAATGAGCTGGATCACGAACAGCGCGGCGATGCTGGTGGTCGAGAGCGGCACAAGAATGTCCTTGAAGAAGCGCATCGGCCCGGCACCGTCGATGCGCGCGGCTTCCACCAGTTCGTCGGGCACGGTCAGGAAGAACTGCCGGAACAGAAAGGTGGCGGTGGCCGACGCGATCAGCGGCACCGTGAGGCCCGCGTAGGTGTTGAGCATGCCCAGACTCGCGACCACGGCGTAGGTGGGCCCGATGCGCACCTCGACCGGCAGCATCAGCGTGACGAAGATCGCCCAGAAGAAGAACATCCGGAACGGGAAGCGGAAGTACACGATCGCGAACGCCGAGAGCAGCGAGATCGAGATCTTGCCGAGCGCGATCACCAGCGCCGTGATCAGGCTGATCATCATCATGCGGCCGACCGGTGCGTTCGACGCCGCCCCCATGCCCGACCCCTGCAGCGCGGCGCTGTAGTTCTCGATCAGGTGCGAGCCGGGCAGCAGAGACATCGGCGCCTGCACGATCTCGGCCGCGGTCTGCGTCGACGCGACGAAGGTCACGTAGAGCGGGAATGCAACGACGAGCACCCCGAGGATCAGGACGACGTGGGCGAGGATGCCCAGGGTGGGTCGGCGCTCGACCATGTCAGTACTGAACCTTTTTCTCGACGAAGCGGAACTGCACGATGGTCAATGCGATGACGATCACCATCAGCCCCACCGATTGCGCCGCCGAGCCGCCCAGGTCGAGCGCCTTGAAGCCGTCGTAGTAGACCTTGTAGACGAGGATCGCGGTGTCTTTGCCCGGCCCGCCCTGGGTGGCGGCGTCGACGATCGCGAAGGTGTCGAAGAAGGCGTAGACCACGTTGATCACGAACAGGAAGAACGTGGTCGGCGACAGCAGCGGTAACTGGATCGTCCAGAAGCGCCGCCATGGCCGCGCCCCGTCGATGGCCGCGGCTTCGATGAGCGACTTCGGAATGCTCTGCAGCCCGGCCAGGAAGAACAGGAAGTTGTAGGAGATCTGCTTCCACACCGAGGCCATCACGATCAGCGTCATCGCGTGGGTGCCGTTGAGCAGGTGGTTCCAGTCGATGCCCATGCTGCGCAGCGCGTAAGACACGATGCCGATCGACGGCGCGAACATGAACAGCCACAGTACCCCGGCCACGGCCGGCGCCACCGCATACGGCCAGATCAGCAGCGTGCGGTAGATGTGCGTGCCCTTGACCACGCGGTCGGCGAACACCGCGAGCAGCATCGAGATGCTCAAACCCAACCCGGCCACCAGCACCGAGAACACGGCCGTGGTCTTGAACGAAGCGAGGTAGGTGTCGTCTTTCAGCAGGTTGGCGAAGTTCTGCAGCCCGACCCATTCGGTCGTGAGGCCGAACGCGTCGGACTGCTGGAACGACTGCAGCAGCGCCTGCGCTGCCGGCCAGAAGAAGAACACCGCGATCACGGTGACCTGGGGTGCGAGCAGCGCCCAGGGCAGCCAGCCCGAGCGGAAGAAGACGCGTTTTTCCGCAGCCACTTGGGGTCAGCCTGACAAGCCCCCGCGCGCACAGCGGGCGGGGGCAGGGCGCGGTGTCACC
>JAYVTD010000222.1:0-2741 GCA_043774765.1 Rhizobacter sp.
TTTCACCGCCGAAGACCCGGCAGCCGGCCTGCCTGAGACCGAAGACATGGCGCTGGGCGCGGCATCACAACCCGACCTCGACCTGTTCCACCCCTGGGCCATCGACGCCGAGGCCGCGATGCAGCTCGCGTTGCGCTGCGAGTCGGCGGCGCTGGCGGTTGACCGCCGCATCACCAACTCCGAAGGTGCCGGCGTGTCGGCCCAGCAATCGCACTTCTACGCGGGCAACAGCCGCGGCTTCGGTGGCGGTTATGCGAGCTCGCGGCATTCGCTCTCGGTGGCGCCGATCGCGTCGCTACCGGGCCGGCGCGGCGACGACATGCAGCGCGACGCCTGGTACACCTCGATGCGCTCGGCCAACGAGCTGGCCGCGCCCGAAGCGGTGGGGCGTTACGCGGCGGAGCGTGCGCTGTCGCGCCTGAAGTCGCGCAAGATCAAGACCTGCGAGGTGCCGGTGTTGTTCGAGTCGACCATCGCTGCCGGCCTGCTCGGCGCCTACGTGCAGGCCACCAGCGGCGGGGCGCTGTACCGCAAGTCGAGCTTCCTGCTCGACAGCATTGGCCAGCGGGTGCTGCCCGAGCACATCGACATCCACGAAGACCCGCACGTGCCGCGTGGCAAGGGCAGCTCGCCGTTCGACGACGAAGGCGTGCGCACGAAAGCGCGCGACGTGGTGAAGGCCGGTGTCGTGCAGGGCTATTTTCTTTCGACCTATTCGGCGCGCAAGCTCGGGCTTCGCACGACCGGGCACGCCGGTGGTTCGCAGAACCTGGCGCTTACCAGCCGCCTCACCGGCGCGCGCGACGACCTGGACGCAATGCTTCAGCGCTTGCACCGTGGCCTGTTCGTGATCGAACTGATGGGCCAGGGCGTGAACTACGTGACCGGCGACTACTCGCGCGGCGCCGCCGGCTTCTGGGTCGAGAACGGGCGCATCCAGTTTCCGGTGCACGAAATCACGATCGCCGGCAACTTGCGCGACATGCTCAAGGGCATTCAGGCGGTCGGCGCCGACGCGTACACGATGGGCAGCAAGACCATCGGCTCGGTCCTGCTCGACCGGATGAAGATCGCCGGATCCTGAGGCTTCATTGCCCGCTGCGCGACCGCGGTTGACAGGTCTTTCGCGCACGGGTAAGTCCGGTTGGGAGCGTTGTCCGGCCACTCCTAGAATTCGACGCGCCTCATCGACTCAGCTTTCTTACAGGAGATCAACCATGCAACGTCGTTCCTTCGTTCACGGTGCCGGCATCGCCGGTGTGCTCGCGGCAGGCGTTGCGCCCGCCATCGTGCACGCGCAGACCACTTTGCGCTGGCGCATCGCGTCGAGCTTCCCGAAGTCGCTCGACACGCTGTTCGGTGCCTGCGACGTGTTCGCCAAGAAGGTCAGCGACATGACCGGCGGCAAGTTCGTGATCACCACCCACGCCGCGGGCGAGCTGATGCCCGCGTTCGGCGTGCTCGACGGCGTGTCGAACGGCACGGTCGAGATGGCCAACACGGCGCCGTACTACTTCTTCGGCAAGGACCCGACCTACGCGCTCGACTGCGCGATCCCCTTCGGCCTGAACAGCCGCCAGATGACCGCGTGGATGTACGAAGGCAACGGCCTGAAGCTGACGCGCGAGTTCTACGCCAAGGTCAACATCGTGAACTTCCCGATGGGCAACACCGGCGCGCAAATGGGCGGCTGGTATCGCAAGGAGATCAAGTCGCTCGAGGACATCAAGGGCCTGAAGTTCCGGGTTGGTGGCTTCGGTGGCAAGGTGATCGAGCGCATCGGCGCCGTGCCGCAGAACATTCCCGGCGGCGAGATCTACCAGGCGCTGGAAAAGGGCACGATCGACGCGGCCGAGTGGGTCGGCCCGTACGACGACCTGAAGCTCGGCTTCAACAAGGTGGCGCCGCACTACTACTACCCTGGCTGGTGGGAAGGTGGCCCGCAGCTCTCGCTGTACGTCAACCAGAAGGCCTACGACGGTTTGACTCCCGAGTACAAGGCCATCATCGAATCGGCCTCGGCCTTCGCCCACATCGACATGCAGGGCAAGTACGACTACCGGAACCCGGCGGCGCTGAAGACGCTGGTGAGCCAAGGCGTGAAGCTGCACCCGTTCCCGAAAGACGTGATGGCCGCAGCCTTCAAGTCGGCCATGGAGGTCTATGCCGAGCTCAGTGCCAGCAACCCGGCGTGGAAGAAGATCTACGACGACTACTCCAGCTACCGGCGTGACGGCAACCTGTGGTTTCGCTTCTCCGAAGCGGCCTTCGATGATTTCATGCAGGCGCAGAAGCTCTGACGCCGCCCGGCCTGTTTCGCCTGATCGCAGGCATGAAAAACCCCGCCGTGGCGGGGTTTTTCTTTGTGCGGCAGAAGCGCCGCGTCAGGGCTTCTTGGGCGGGTTCGCCTGGTCGTTCTTGAGCGCCTCCATCAGGCCCTTCATCGGGTCTTCCTTGGCATTGTCGGCAGCGGTTGCCGCCGCAGCGCCAGAGGCCGAATCGCCCGGCGGCGCAGCCGCGTCGGTGCTTGGCGCCTGCTTCGGCTCTTTCTGCTGCATCTCCTGGAACACCTTGTCGGCGTCGATCGTGGTTTCCTTGGTCAGGCCGCTGGAGACCAACCCCGGGAAAGCGATGATCAGGCCGACCATGAACATCTGGATCAGCACGAAGGGCACGGCGCCCCAGTAGATCTGCTCGATCGTGATCTTCTTGATCGGCTTTTTCGTCACCTTGTCGGTGTA
>JAYVTD010000223.1:0-2593 GCA_043774765.1 Rhizobacter sp.
GACTTCGTGCTGCTGACGCATGCACACATCGACCACAGCGGGCTGCTGCCGCGCTTGTCCGCGCTGGGGTTCAAGGGGCCGATCTTCACGACGGCCGCCACGGCGGACCTGCTGTCGGTGATGCTGCTCGACAGTGCCTTCATCCAGGAGACGGAATGGGCACGGGCGGAGCGTAGGAGCCGCCAGCCAGGCCAACGAAGGGCCCCCGTTTTCCCGCCCCTGTACACCGTGGCGCAGGCCCAGGCTTGCCTCGAGCAACTGCAGGGCGCGGCCTACGGCGAAGACGTGCAGCCGCATCCTTCCGTTCGCTGCCGATTTCGCGATGCCGGCCACATCCTGGGCTCGGCGATCATCGAACTCTGGGTCACCGAGGGGACCAAGGCGACCAAGCTCGTCTTCTCCGGCGACCTGGGCCAGCCCGGTCGACCCATCGTTCGCGATCCCACCGTCATCGACGCGGCCGACGTGCTGGTGGTGGAGTCCACCTATGGCAACCGTCTGCATCGGCCGCTGAAGGAGACCATCGACGAACTGGTGTTCGTGATCGATGACACCCTGCGGCGTCGGCGCGGCAACATCATCATTCCGGCCTTCGCGCTCGGGCGCACGCAGGAGGTGCTTTACCTGCTCGTGGATCTGTGTCGGCAGGGCAAGCTGCCGCGACTGCAGGTCTTCGTAGATTCGCCGATGGCCACCAAGGCGACCGAGATCACCTGGAAGCACACCGAATTCCTCGACGAAGATACACGCGCCTTGCTGTCGTTGCGCAAAGAGCATCCGGAATGGCTTGATCTGCGCTTCACGCAGAGCGTCGAAGAGTCGATCGCGCTCAATCGCATCAAAGCCGGCGCGATCATCATCTCTGCCAGCGGCATGTGCGATGCTGGTCGCATCAAGCACCACCTGCGCCACCACCTGGGGCGCAGCGAGTGCGCTATCGTGATCATCGGCTACCAGGCTGCGGGAACACTGGGCCGCAAGCTGGTGGATGGCGAGAAGCATGTGCGCATCTTCGGCGAGGAGATCGCGGTCCGCGCAGGCATCCACACCATTGGCGGCCTGTCGGCGCATGCCGACCAGGCGGCGTTGCTGGGCTGGCTGAAGGGATTCAGGACAGCGCCTTCGAGGACCTTCGTCGTGCACGGCGAATCCCAGACGGCGTGTGGGTTTGCGGACCAGGTAGCCGACGAGCTGGGCTGGAGCGTCGAAGCGCCTGCGCCCGGTACGCGGGTCGATCTGTGATTCGCCAGTCCAATGCGCTTGGCGGGACCGTGGGTCATGCCCATCTCCGGCCCTGACAAGCGCCCGCACGCCACGGGTGGCGGCTCCTGTGGAGCCGCGCTGTCACGCCGCTGACGGCGCCACAAGCAGCAGATCGCGGTCGATCTCTTCCAGCACGCGCAGGGTCACGCTGCCGAGCAGGAACTCGTCGAACTCGAGCTGCCCGCGCTTGCCCATCACCACGAGGTTGGCGTGGCGCAACTGAGCCTGCGCGGCGATGGTGCGAGACGGTGGGCCATCGAGCACGCTGCGCGACATCGACGCAGTGCCCTCGATTCCGCCGAGGAACGCCTCCAGCGCACGCCTCGCCTCCTGTTCGACGTTACGGCGGTACATCGAGATGTCGTCCTCAGGGATGCCCGCAATGCGCATCTTGCCTTCGAACGGCAGCTCGCTGACATGCAACACGTGAATGGCCGCCTGCGGTGCGACGCGCGTCGCCCATTCGACCGCAAGCCTGGAGGCGGGCGAGAAGTCCACCGCCACCAGCACCTGGTGATACGGCCGCTTCTCGTCGGAGCGCACGACCAGCGTGGGCTGCCGGCCCTTGCGCAGGAACTTGCTCGCCGTGCTGCCGACGAACACGCCGCGCACAAAGTTCTCGCCATGGGCACCGAACACCGTGAGGTCGATCGCATGCGTCGTGGCGTACTCGGCCACCTGTGCGTGGATGCGGCCGATCAGTACCTCGTCCTTCACTGAAACGCCGAAATGGCTGGCCAGCAGGCCCGCGAGTTCCTTGAGGCGGCTGCGCGCGGATTCGAGCAAACGCTGCTCCGTCGCCAGCGGATGTTCATCGAGGGTGCCGGCAAACATCTGCAACAGCAGCCGGTCCATCACGTGCACCAGATGCAACGTGGCGTGGTGGTCATGCGCCAGGCGCGCGGCGCGATCCACGGCGCGGGCGGCGTGCCCCGAGAAATCGGTGGCCACCAGGATGTGGGTGAGAGGGGTCATGACGAGTCCTTTCATTCAACCGGCGCCGGCTGCAATCCGGGACGCTTCTGCTGGGCCAGGGATTGCCCGATTTCACGCGCCGCGAAGTCCGCTGCGTCATCGTAGGGCCGGAACACGTGGTCCACGCCGCGCTTCGCGAATGCGGTGGCATCCGTATCGCCGCGCAATGCGATCGCTATCTTGCCGGTGAAGCCGTGTGCGCGCAGCACGTCCGGCAGGGCCGCGTTGACGGACCACTCCGGCAGCGTGCTGACCGCCCATGCCGCGGTGGCCAAGGGCAGGGTCGCCGGGAACTCGGTGTCCTCCGCGTCACCGAACCGCACCGGCCAGCCCTTGCGGCGCAGGCGACGCACCA
>JAYVTD010000224.1:0-2832 GCA_043774765.1 Rhizobacter sp.
CACCGGCAGCATCAAGCGCACCAACACCATGGTGATCTTCATCAACCAGATCCGCATGAAGATCGGCGTGATGTTCGGCTCGCCCGAAACCACCACCGGTGGCAACGCGCTCAAGTTCTACGCCTCGGTGCGGCTCGACATCCGGCGCATCGGCAGCATCAAGAAGGGCGAAGAAGTCATCGGCAACGAGACCAAGGTCAAGGTTGTCAAGAACAAGGTGTCGCCGCCGTTCAAGACCGCCGAATTCGACATCCTCTATGGCCAGGGCATCAGCCGCGAAGGCGAGATCATCGACATGGGCGTCGAGGCCAAGGTGCTCGAGAAGAGCGGTTCCTGGTACGCCTACAACGGCGAGAAGATCGGCCAGGGCAAAGACAACGCGCGCGAGTTCCTGAAAGAGAACCCGGCGCTCGCCTTCGAGATCGAGAACAAGGTGCGCACCGAGCTCGGCATTCGCCTTCTGCCCGGTGCCGACACGACTGACGCCAAGCCGGCCAAGCTCAAGGTCGTCAAGGAATAGTGGGGCCCAAGCGCTCGCTCAAGGCCCGCGCGCTGCAGTACCTGGCGCAGCGCGAGCAGAGCCCGCTCGAGCTGCGGCGCAAGCTGCTGGCGCACGCGCAGGCCGAAGAGGTCGCGGCGGCTGCAGACGACGGCAGCGCGGGTGACCCGCCGGCGCGCGCCGGCGCACTGGCCCGGGTCGAGGCCGTGCTCGACTGGCTGACGGCCCACGACTACCTTTCGCAAGAGCGCTTCGTCGAGTCGCGCGTGCATGCCCGAGCGCCCCGTTTCGGCAACCTTCGGATCCGCCAGGAACTCCAACAACACGCCGTGGCGCTGGCGCCCGGTGCGGCCCAGGCGCTGAAAGACAGTGAACTCGATCGCGCCCGCGATGTGCGCTCGCGCAAATTCCCCGAGCCACCGGCGAATGCCGCCGAGCAGGCGCGCCAGATGCGGTTTCTGATGGGCCGCGGCTTCTCGCCCGAGGTGATTCGCCGGGCGCTGCGTGAAGCAGTCTCGGCCGGCGCAGGCGGCACCTCAACCCAGCCCGACATCGACTGAATCGGCGCCGGGGCGGCCTTTGGCGCGCGCGTGCCGCGTCAGCTTTGGTGCAGAGCAGCATGCTACATTCGCGGGCTGTTGTGGGGCTGGTTTGGCGCAGTGTGCCGACCTGGCACCCGCTCGCTGCGCACCCCCCCAACTCCGCCCGCGAACGCACCTTCCACGATGGCCCTGCCGACCGCCGCCCGCGAGCGCGAGCTCAAGCACCGCCGCAGCATCGACGTGCAGATCTACACACGTGGCAACGGGTTGTGGGAGGTCGATGCGCACATCAGCGACGTGCGCACCCGCGAGACCCGAATGGTCAACGGCGTGCTGCCGGCCGGCCAGCCGATCCACGACATGCTGCTCCGCCTGGTCGTGGACGAACGCCTCGACATCGTCGAAGCCGGCGCCCAGACCACGGCGATGCCTTACCCCGGCCAGTGCGACCGCTACGGTGACGTTTACTCGCGCCTGGTCGGGCTGAACCTGTTGAAGGGCTTTCGCCAGGCCGTCAAGGAACGTGTCGGCGGCGCGCTGGCCTGCACCCACATCACCGAACTGGCCCAGGTGCTGCCCACCGCGGTGGTGCAGGCCTTTGCCGGCGAAGTGATCGACACCCACGGCGCCAGCGCCAACAGCACGCAGCCGTTCCAGATCGACCGGTGCCACGCGCTTCGGGCCGACAGCCCGACGGTCCAGACGTATTACCCGCGCTGGTACCGCGCCACCCCGACAGAAACCGCCCCCACCCCGCCCGATAACTGAAAGTCCGAGAGAGCCGACCATGAAGATCCACGAATACCAAGGCAAGGAAATCCTGCGCCAGTTCGGCGTGCCGGTGCCGCGCGGTTACGCCGCGTTCAGCGTGCTCGAAGCTTCCGAAGCCGCGCAGAAACTGGGCGGCCCGGTCTGGGTCGTGAAGGCGCAGATCCATGCCGGCGGGCGGGGCAAGGGCGGCGGCGTGAAGCTCGCACGTTCGCTCGACGACGTGAAGAAGATCTCGGGCGAGATCCTGGGTATGCAGCTCAAGACTCACCAGACCGGCCCCGACGGCCAGAAGGTGCGCCGCCTGCTGATCGAAGAAGGCGCGGACATCAAGCACGAGTATTACGTGGCGGCCGTCACCGACCGCGCCACACAGCGCGTGGCGATCATGGCCAGCAGCGAAGGCGGCATGGACATCGAGGAAGTGGCCCACGCCACGCCCGAAAAAATTCTGAAGGTGTTCGTCGACCCGGCCATCGGCCTGACCGACGCACAAGGCACCGAGCTGGTGAGCGGCATCGGCATCCCGGCCGCCAGCCAGGCGCAGGCGATCGACGTGCTGAAGAAGCTCTACCAGTGCTACATGGACACCGACTGTTCGCTGGCCGAGATCAACCCGCTGATCCTGGAAGGCAACGGCAACATCAAGGCACTCGACGCAAAGTTCAACTTCGACGCGAACGCATTGTTCCGCCACCCCGAGATCGTGGCCTACCGTGACCTCGACGAAGAAGACCCGGCCGAAATCGAAGCCAGCAAGTTCGACCTGGCCTACATCCAGCTCGACGGCAACATCGGCTGCCTGGTGAACGGCGCGGGTCTCGCGATGGCGACGATGGACACGATCAAGCTGTTCGGCGGCGAGCCCGCCAACTTCCTCGATGTGGGCGGTGGCGCCACCGCCGAGAAAGTCACCGAAGCCTTCAAGATCATGCTCGGCAACCCGAAGGTCAAGGCGATCCTCGTCAACATCTTCGGCGGCATCATGCGCTGCGACACCATCGCCGAAGGCGTGATCGCCGC
>JAYVTD010000225.1:0-7889 GCA_043774765.1 Rhizobacter sp.
GCTGATTGCCGACGCGCACATCGGCAAGGGCTTGAGCTTTCGCAAACTCGGCGTGCCGGTGCCACACGGCACCACGGCGGAAACACTGGCAGTGCTGAGTGCGCTGGTCGATCGATGGCGTGCGAAGCGCATCGTCTTTCTCGGTGACTTCCTGCATTCGGTGCGTTCGCATGGGCCGACGACGATGGACACCGTCGCTCGCTGGCGCGCAGCACACGCCACTCTAGAGCTCACGCTGGTGCGTGGCAATCACGACGACCATGCCGGCGACCCACCGGCGCACCTGGGCATCGAAGCGGTAGACGAACCGCTGATGCATGGCGATCTCGCGCTCTGCCACCACCCGATCGCGCGTGTGCCGGCCTATGTGCTGGCCGGGCACTTGCACCCCGGCGTGAGCCTGGGCGGTCGCGCGAACGACCATGTTCGTCTGCCGTGTTTTTGGTTCGGTTCAAACGTGGGTGTGCTGCCGGCGTTCGGCGCGTTCACCGGGCTGCACACGATCCGTGCCGCGCCCGACGATCGTGTGTTCGTGGCCGCCGACGGGCGTGTGATCGAGCTGGGCGTGGCCCGGCCCTGAAACGCACCGCCGCTACACTGCCGCCTCTTCTCCTTACCCCGCGCGCGCTCCATGTCCACGCCCACCGATTCCCTGCACAGACTCGTCGACCGCGCCGAAGCGCTGCTGGCGCGGCTCGAAGCCGTGCTGCCGCATGCGCTGACCGCGCCCGACTGGGCCGCGTCGATCGCGTTCCGCTACCGCAAGCGTGGCGGTTCGGGCCTGATCGAGCCGGTGCGCCACGTGGCGCCGATCCGGCTCGACGCGCTGGTCGAAGTCGGCCCGCAGAAAGAGCGCCTGCTGCGCAACACCGAGCAGTTCGTGGCCGGCTTCGGCGCCAACAACGTGCTGCTGACCGGCGCGCGCGGCACCGGCAAGAGCTCGCTGATCAAAGCCTGCCTGAACGAGTTCAGCGCGCGCGGACTGCGGCTGATCGAGGTCGACAAGACCGACCTGGTCGATCTGCCCGACATCGTCGACCTGGTGGCCGAACGGCCCGAACGTTTCATCATCTTCTGCGACGACCTCAGCTTCGACGAAGGCGAGCCTGGCTACAAGGCGCTGAAGTCGATCCTCGACGGTTCGGTGTCGCAGTCCTCTGACAACGTGCTGATCTACGCGACCAGCAACCGCCGCCACCTGCTGCCGGAGTACATGAAAGAGAACCTCACCTACAAACACCTCGACAACGGCGAGGTGCACCCGGGCGAGGTGATCGAAGAGAAGATTTCCCTCAGCGAGCGGTTTGGACTGTGGGTCAGCTTCTACCCGTTCAGCCAGGACGAATACCTGGCCATCGTGGCGCAATGGCTGCGTGGTTTTGGTGTCGACGAAGCGGCGATCGCCGCGGCGCGGCAGGAAAGTCTGGTCTGGGCGCTGGAGCGCGGCTCGCGCTCGGGGCGTGTGGCATTCCAGTTCGCGAAGGACTACTCCGGAAGGCACCACGCTTGAGCGCGGCTGAAGGGCGCACGCCTGTCGACGTCGCTGTGGGCGTCCTGATCGACGCCGAAGGCCGTTTCCTGCTCACCTCGCGCCCGGCGGGCAAGGTGTTCGCCGGCTACTGGGAATTCCCCGGCGGCAAGCTCGAAGCGGGCGAGACGGTCGAGCACGCGCTCAAGCGCGAGCTGCACGAAGAAATCGGCATTCACATAGGCGCGGCGCATCCTTGGAAAGTCGAGCTGATGGACTACCCCCACGCTCGCGTGCGACTGCATTTCTGCAAGGTCTACGAGTGGCAGGGCGCGTTCGAGATGCGCGAACGCCAGGCGATGGCCTGGCAGACGCTGCCGGTCACGGTGTCGCCCCTCTTGCCCGGCACCTTGCCGGTGCTCGACTGGTTCGCCGCAGAGCGCGGGTTTGAAGGAGCCACGCACTCGGTGCCATGACTCCGCCGCTACACTGCCGGCCATGAATTGGCTCGATCAGGTGAAGTGGGACAGCAACGGCCTTGTGCCCGCGATTGCGCAGGAAGTGGGCAGCAACGACGTGCTGATGTTCGCTTTCATGAACCGCGAGGCCCTGGCCCGAACGGCCGCGCTGGGCGAGGCCGTTTACTACAGCCGTTCGCGCCAGCGCATCTGGCACAAGGGCGAGTCAAGCGGGCACGTCCAGAAAGTGCACGAGCTGCGTCTGGACTGCGACAACGACGTGGTGCTGCTCAAGGTCGAGCAGCTCGGGCACGTGCCCGGCATCGCTTGCCACACCGGCCGCCACGCCTGTTTTTTCCAGTTGCTGCAAGACGGCGAGTGGAAAACCGTCGAGCCGGTCTTGAAAGAACCGGAGCACATCTACAAATGACTGCGACGACCAGCAACGACACTTTGGCCCGGCTCGCGGCGGTGATTGCCACCCGCAAAGCCGGCGACCCCGACAAGAGTTACGTCGCCCGGCTGTTTCACAAAGGCAACGATGCGATCCTGAAGAAGATCGGCGAAGAAGCGACCGAAGTCGTGATGGCCTGCAAGGACGGCGTGCCTTCGAGGATCGTCGGCGAAGTCGCCGACCTGTGGTTTCACACCATGCTGGCGCTCGACGCGTTCGGGTTGACGCCGGCTGATGTGCTGGCCGAGCTGGAGCGCCGCGAGGGCCAGTCGGGTCTGGAAGAGTTCGCACTGCGCAAAGCGGTGCTTCGTGACAAGGAAGGCTCATGAACAACGACATCATCGACAATGTGACCCCGGCCCAGGACAAGGCGCGCGAAAGCTCGCTGCGCCTGGTCGGCAACATCAGCTACCTGCTGCACGCCATCGTCGCAGTGGGCGCGGTGGTGCCGGGCTTCCAGCCGGGCGTGTTCCTGCTGGTGGTGGCCTTCATCCTCGACCTGGTCAAGCGCGGCGACGCCCAGGGCACCTGGCAGGAATCGCACTTCAGCTGGCGCATTCGCAGCGTCTTGTGGGCCGGCGGGCTCTACCTCGTGACGAGCTGGCTGTGGCTGCTACTGATCGCGCCCGGCTGGATCGCCTGGGGCCTGATCTCGATCTGGTTCCTGTACCGCGTGGTGCGCGGCTGGCTGGCGCTGAGCGACAAGAAGGCGATGCCGGCATGAGCGGGGACGCCAACTGCATCTTCTGCAAGATCATTGCCGGCCAGATCCCGAGCCGCAAGGTCTTCGAAGACGAAGAAATGCTGGTCTTCCACGACATCACCCCCTGGGCGCCGGTGCACGTGCTGGTGATCCCGAAAGAGCATATCGCCACGATGGTCGAGCTCGAAGACCGGCACGCACCGCTGCTCGGGCGCATGCTGTCGCGCGCGCCGAAGCTGATGCGCGAGCTCGGCGTGACGAACGGTTTTCGCACCCTGATCAACACTGGCGAAGACGGCCGCCAGGAAGTGCAGCATGTCCACATGCACGTGATGGGTGGCCCCAGACCGTGGCTCAAAGGGTGATTCGCCCGCTCGCCTAGAATTCAAGCACTGTCGTCTGGAGAAATATCATGGGCTCATTCAGCGTCTGGCACTGGCTGATCGTTTTGCTGATCGTGGTGCTCGTGTTCGGCACCAAAAAACTGAAGAATATCGGCTCCGACCTGGGCGGCGCCGTCAAGGGCTTCAAGGACGGTGTGAAGGATGGTGGCGCCTCGGCCGTCGATCCATCGAGCACGGCGGCGCCGCAGCAGGTCGGCGCGAACAAGGCCAACGACGCCAACACGGTGGACGTGGAAGCCAAGACCAAGTCGTGACCTGTCTCGCGTGATTGATTTCGGCTTCGACAAGATTGCGCTGATCGGCGCGGTGGCACTCATCGTCATCGGCCCCGAGAAGCTGCCGCGCGTGGCGCGCACGGTGGGCCACTTCATCGGCAAGGCGCAGCGTTACGTCGCCGACGTGAAAGCCGAGGTCAACCGTTCGATCGAGCTCGAAGAGTTGAAGAAGATGAAGACCGAGTTCGAGGATGCCGCGCGCAACGTCGAACAGACGGTTTCGAACGAAATCCATCAGACCACGAGCAGTCTGGACAGCGCGTGGACGGCGCCCGATTCGATGCTGCCGCCGAACAGCGGCCAGCACGAAGGCTGGTCACCGAGGCCGCCGGAATACAAACACCCGAAGAAGAACTGGCGCCTGAAGCGCGGCGCCACGCCGCAGTGGTACAAGCAGCGCGCCGGTGTGCGCGGCCACGCGCAATCGGGCGCCGCGCGGGTGGCGCGCTTCAGACCGCAACGCCTGGGCTGAGAAATGTTTGCCCCCACGTCGCTTCGCTCCTGCCCCCCGAGGGGGCGCCCAGCCGCCAAGGCAACGCAGGGGCCACTTCGTGGGCCGTGGCGGCCCGGCGCCGGCTGAGATTTCATGAGCGCCAACGACGGAAAGCCTGACGAAATGGCGGGCACCGAGCAACCTTTTGTCTCGCATTTGGTCGAGTTGCGCGACCGCCTTGTGCGCGCGGCGATCGCGGTCGGGGTGTGTTTCGGCGTATTGGCCCTGTGGCCCGGTCCGGCCGGGCTGTACGACCTGCTGGCCGCGCCGCTCGTGGCCCATCTGCCCAAAGGCTCGACGCTGATCGCCACCAGCGTCATCTCGCCGTTCATGGTGCCGATCAAGATCACGCTGATGGCGGCGTTTCTGCTGGCGTTGCCGGTCGTGCTCCATCAGGTCTGGGCTTTCGTTGCGCCCGGGCTGTACACGCACGAAAAGAAGCTCGTGATGCCGCTGGTGATCTCCAGCACCCTGCTGTTTTTTCTCGGCGTGGCGTTCTGCTACTTCTTCGTCTTCGGCCAGGTGTTCAAGTTCATCCAGAGCTTCGCGCCCAAGAGCATCACCGCTGCGCCAGACATCGAGGCTTACCTGAGTTTTGTGCTGACGATGTTCATCGCCTTCGGCGCGTCGTTCGAGGTGCCGGTGGTGGTCGTGGTGCTGGCGCGCATGGGTCTCGTGAGTATCGAAAAGCTGAAAGCCTTCCGCAGTTATTTCATCGTGCTGGCCTTCATCATTGCCGCGGTGCTCACGCCGCCCGACGTGGTGTCGCAGCTGGCGCTGGCGATCCCGATGGTGCTGCTTTACGAAGTGGGCATCTGGGCGGCAAAGATCTTCATCAAGCACACCCAGGCCCCGACCGACGAACCGCCGGTAGCCTGACCGTCTCGCGTCAGCGCTGCGGCGCGGGCCGCGGCGGGCGCTGAGCCACCGTCACGTTGATTTCGAGTGCCGTTTCCCCGCGCTGCACACCGATCGCGGCCACCGCCTGCGGCTTCAGCGCGGCCACCGCGTTGAGCAGCTGCGGTGTGTTGAGCACCTGCTTGCCGGCGATCTTCACCACCACATCGCCGGGACGCAAGCCGCCGGCCGCGGCCGGGCCGCTTTGCAACACGCCAGTGATCAGCACACCCTGCTTGATCGGCAGGTTCAGCGTCTGCGCAATCTCGGGCGTGAGGTCACGCGGCTCCACGCCGATCCAGCCGCGGGTGACGCGGCCGTCCTTGATCAGGCCTTCGAGCACCTGGCGCGCAGTGCTGACCGGAATCGCGAAACCGATGCCCAGGCTGCCGCCGGTGCGCGAGTAGATCGCGGTGTTGATGCCGAGCAGGTTGCCGGTGGCGTCGACCAGTGCGCCGCCCGAGTTACCGGGGTTGATGGCGGCGTCGGTCTGGATGAAGTTCTCGAAAGTGTTGATGCCGAGCTGGTTGCGCCCAAGCGCGCTGACGATGCCTGAGGTCACCGTCTGGCCCACGCCGAACGGGTTGCCGATGGCCAGCACCACGTCGCCCACCTGCAATTGGTCGACGTCGCCGAAGGCGATGGCGGGCAGGCGGTCGAGTTCGATCTTGAGGACTGCCACGTCGGATTCCGGGTCGGTGCCGACAATCTTGGCGCGCGCCTGGCGGCCGTCGGCGAGCATCACTTCGATGTCGTCGGCGCCCTCGATCACGTGGTTGTTGGTGATCAGGTAACCCTCGCTCGAGACGATCACGCCCGAGCCCAGGCCGACCTGCGGCTCCTGCTGCGACTGGCGCGAACGGTCGCCGAAGAAGAACTGGAAGAACGGATCGTCGCTGCGCGGCTGGCGTGTCGGCGCCTTGCTGGCGGTGATGCTGACGACGGCCGGCGAAGCCCGTTTGGCGGCCGCGCTGTAACTGACCGCAGCGCCGCCGCCGGGAAGCACGGCTGGCAGTGCCTGCGGGGCCGGCAGCGACACGATGTTCGGCGTGACGACGCCGGCCCGCCGCTGCACCCACTCGGGTTTGAGAGTCGCCACGACGAACAGCACCGCCACGGCGACCGTGACGGCCTGCGAAAAGATGAGCCAGGTTTTGCGCATGAGGCCTCGACGTTGGATGCCCTGATTATCGACCGACGACGACCTGCGCTCGCCGCCCTGGCAACCCTTCTTCGAGCGGCTGGGCGGCGGGCCGACAATAGCCGGATGGCGATTGCACCGATCCCCCCGCTGGCCCTGACGCTCGGCGACGTCTGCGGCATCGGGCCGGAAATCATCGCGCAGCTGTTTCGTGGCGACGCTGCGGCCGGCTGTTTCGTCGTCGGCGACGTGGCTGTGATGCGCCGCGCCGCGCAGCTCACCGGCGGCATGCTCGCGGTCGCGCACATCGAACACGCGGGCGACGCGGCCCGGGTGCCGCCGAATTGCGTGCCGGTGCTGCAGGTCGAGGGCCTGCCGGCCGGGCTGATCGAGGCGCCGCTCGGGCGGGTCGACGCACGCGCCGGCGCGGCTGCGGCGGCGTGCATCACACGCGCGGTGCAGCTGGCGATGGCGGGCGAGGTGCGTGGCATCGTCACCGCGCCCATCCACAAGGAAGCGCTGGCCGCGGCGGGCGTCGCCTACCCCGGCCACACCGAGATGCTGCAGGCGCTCGCCTCAAGTGGCGCCGAGCCCGCGCCGGTGCGCATGATGCTGGCCAACGACGAGCTGCGCACGGTGCTCGTCACGATCCACATGTCCTTGCGCAAGGCGATCGACGCGGTCACGTTCGACGCCGTCCTGCAGACGCTGCGCATCGCGCACCGGAGCGCCGCGGGCTGGGGCCAGCCGCGCCCGCGCATCGCGGTGGCGGGGCTGAACCCGCACGCCGGCGAGGGCGGTCTGTTCGGTGACGAAGAGCGCACGGTCATCGCCCCGGCCATTGCGGCGGCGCGCGCCGAAGGCATCGACGCCACCGGGCCGTTCGCGCCCGACACGGTGTTCATGCGCGCGCGCAACGTGCCCGGCCATGCCGGTGAATTCGACATCGTGGTCGCGATGACCCATGACCATGGGCTGATCCCGGTGAAGTACCTCGGCGTCGAACACGGCGTGAACGTGACGCTCGGCCTGCCGTTCGTGCGCACCAGCCCCGACCACGGCACGGCCTTCGACATCGCGGGCACCGGGCGGGCCGACCCCTCGAGCCTGCTCGCGGCGTTGCGGATGGCGCGCCAGCTCTCGGCGGCGTAGCGGCGCCGCTGCGTTACATCCGGCTCGGCGTTTTCAAAGCGGCGAGCTGCTTGCGCGCACGGTGGGTGGCGCGCTCCATCAGGTAGCTGCTCTCGACCGCGCGCAGGCGGCCGGTCTCGCACATGCGCGCGAGCATCCGCGAAGTCATCGAGATCGTTTCCTGGTGTTTCGACCCGCGGGTGAAAACGAAGAAGCTGCGGCCCGCGCTGACGTGGGCCAGGCGCACTTTCTGCCACTCGTCTTTCAGGTGCATCTGGTAGGCGAAGCCGAGGTTGATGTGGTCGATCAGCTGCGGTCCACGGGTGGGCTCGGCCGGCTCGCTGCTGGAGAGGTCGAGGTCCAGGCCGAGACCCAGCATCGACGAGGTGGGTGCGGCCGCGGCTTCGGCATCGGCCCGCATCTCGGCTTCGGCGCCCAGGTCGATGTCGACCGTGCCCGACCAGT
>JAYVTD010000226.1:0-8137 GCA_043774765.1 Rhizobacter sp.
CCTCACCGGCGCAAGCGGTGGACGTGCAGGCCACGCTCGCCGAGCTCACCGCCGCGTGCTGTGCGAACGACGTTCGGCGTCACGCTGCCGGCGCCAGTGAGCTGCTGGTTTGCGGCGGCGGGGCCTTCAACCGGCACCTGATGCGTCGCCTTGCGGCGCGGCTGCCGGGCGTGGCAGTCTTGCCCACCGACGAGCGCGGTCTGCCGGCCACCCAGGTCGAAGCCTGTGCTTTCGCCTGGCTCGCGCAGGCCTTCTGCGCGCGCACGCCGGCCAGCCTGGCCAGCGTCACCGGAGCGCGCGGCGCGCGGCTGCTGGGCGCGCTTTACCCCGCCCGCTGAAAGTCTCGCCCAGCAAAAAGCCGCCCGAAGGCGGCTTGTGCGGTAAGCGCGTGACGCTCAGGCCGAGAAGCTCGAACCACATCCACAGGTGGTGGTGGCGTTCGGGTTCTTGATCACGAACTGTGCGCCTTGCAGGTCGTCCTTGTAGTCGATCTCGGCGCCGGCCAGGTACTGCAGGCTCATTGCATCGATCAGCAGCGTGACGCCGTTCTTGCTCATCTGCGTGTCGTCGTCGTTGACGATTTCGTCGAAGGTGAAGCCGTACTGGAAACCGGAGCAGCCACCGCCCTGCACGAACACGCGCAGCTTCAGCTCAGGGTTGCCCTCTTCGTCGACCAGTTCCTTGACCTTGTTGGCGGCGCTGTCGGTGAAGACCAGCGGCACCGGCGGCTCGTCGGAGGGGGTTTCACGGGCTTGAATGTTCTCGGCAACTGCACTCATGGTCTGGCTCCTTCGGCAACCTGCCGATGGGCCAGATTATCCCGCATTTGACGCGGCGAGTTTGATTGCCGGCTTTTCGTCGGCCTTCAGCGGCCTCAGTTCACCATCAATGGTGGCGCCCTGGTGCATTTCAAGGGATTCGTAGCGCACATCGCCCCAGACCCGCGCTTTGGGCTGCAATTCGAGCAGCACGCTGGAGAAAACCGGGCCAGTGACCGTGCCGCTGATGATCACGTGGCCGGCCTGCACCTTGCCCGTGACGCAGGCGCTTTCGCTGATGACGAGAATGCTGTTTTCTTCGCTCGTGGCGATCACGTCGCCACGCACTTCACCGTCGATGCGCAATCCGTCGGTGAAACGAAGTTCACCGAGGATGACGGTGCCTTCACCGATCAGCGTGCGGATCGCAGGTTGTTTTTTCTTTCCGAACATGGGGACTCTCCAACGAGGCTGGCACAACGGGTGTTCGCGGGCGCTTTCATAACTTCACCATCAGCGTGGCCTTCAAGCCGCCCCGCAGGTCCATCACCTTGACCGTGGCACTTTTTACCATGGCCAGCGGCGCGTGCTCGATTGCACCGTCGATCCTCACGTACTGTTTCAGCTGTAGCGCTTGCGGACCGCCGGGCTGTGACAGAGACCACGGTTTGCCGTCGAGCGTGCCGGCCAGCGTGATCTCGTAGCGGCCTCTGAATTCGGGCATCGACTTGCCGGGCTGCATCACCAGCATCTGGTAGCGCACTCTGCCCTCGGCCTGCGGCTCGACCTGCAGTCCGCGAATGATCAGACCTTCGTTCGCGCCGGCCGGCAGCAGGCGCTCGAAAAACCCGAGGTCACCGCGCAGCGCGAGGTTTTCCGATTCGACGGACTTGAGCTGCTGCGCGAGCCGGTCCTGCAAGGTCTTTTCAGTCGTGAGCAGGCTCTGGGCCGTGTTCGCGATCGACACCGCCCCTTCACGCTCGCCGCGCAGCTGGTCCACTTCGATGCGGAGCTTCTGCAGCTCGACTTTCGCGCCGCGGTCCAGGCCGGCAATGTCCTTGCCGAACTCGAACGCCCAGAGCGCGAGCGCGGCCGAAAAGCCGCACATCAACGCCACCAGCGCCCAGCGCAAAGGCCACGGCAGGTGGCTGCGCACGATCATGCGCGGCGCGCTGATCGACAAACGGCGCCGCAGCAGGTTCCAGCGCATTCGGTCGTGCCTCTTCAGGTTCACAAGGAGCGCGGATTGTAGGAGCGCCCTGCCGACCCAAACGCTACAAACGGAAAGGCCGCCCGGAGGCGGCCTTCTTGCTGCGAAGCGCGCGGAAAATCAGCGCTTGCTGAACTGTTTCCTGCGGCGCGCGCCGTGCAGACCGACCTTCTTGCGCTCGACTTCGCGCGCATCACGCGTCACGAAACCGGCATGCTTGAGCGGCGGCTTGAGCGCTTCGTCGTAGTCGATCAGCGCACGGGTGATGCCGTGGCGCACCGCGCCGGCCTGGCCCGATTCACCACCGCCGCGCACGTTGACCTTGACGTCGAACGCAGCGTCGTTGGCAGTCAGCACCAGCGGCTGGCGCACCACCATGATGGACGTCTGACGGCCGAAATACTCGTCGACGGTCTTGCCGTTGACGATGATCTGGCCGGTGCCCTTCTTGATGAAAACTCGCGCCACCGACGATTTGCGGCGGCCGGTTCCATAGTTCCAAATTCCGATCATGGCCGCTCCTTAGATTTCAAGAACTTTGGGTTGCTGCGCAGTGTGCGGGTGCGTGGCACCGGCATACACCTTGAGCTTCTTGACCATCGCATAACCCAGCGGGCCCTTCGGGAGCATGCCTTTGACGGCTTTCTCGAGAGCGCGGGTCGGGTGCTTGGCCTGCATGTCCTTGAACTTGGTGGCGTGAATGCCGCCCGGGTAACCCGAGTGGCGGTAGTACACCTTGTCGTTGGCTTTGTTGCCGGTGACGCGAATCTTCTCGGCGTTGACGATGACGATGAAGTCACCGGTATCGACGTGAGGCGTATAGATGGCTTTGTGTTTGCCGCGCAAGCGGAGGGCGACTTCACTGGCCACCCTTCCGAGAACCTTATCGGTCGCGTCAATCACAAACCAGTCATGCGTCACTTCGGCCGGCTTGGCACTGAAGGTTTTCATGGGAGTCGGTCTGAGTTGGTTTGTCAGCCCCACAGCTCATCGCTGGGTTGGATCACCAGGCTCGGCTCTGCTTCTTTGGAATGGCAGACTCTCGCTCGGTGCGACGCAGGCTGGCTCGGTGCCAGCTGCAACGCTTTCCCGGGGGCGTACTTCGGAAAAGCCCTTGAGTATATCAAAGAGTGGCGATCCAAACTCGATTTGCTGGCTGCCCTGTTGGCAGGCACACCTAACCCGTTCACATAGACTGGGGTTAACCCTAGACGAAAGGCCTCAGCGATGAGCATTCCAGTCGACACCGCCGTGCAAACCAACCAAAGCCCCTCACAGACACCTGCCGCGGGAACGCCCGACGGGCGCCTGCCCACCAGCTGGTCGTGGGTGCCGATCCGGTCGCTCGGGCCGAGGCACCGCGAGCGCATCACGGCCCACCTGACGGCGCTCGATGTGGGTGATCGCTATCTTCGATTCGGATACCCGGCCACCGACGCCCAGATGTCGAAGTACGTCGACATGCTGGACTTCGAACAAGACGAGGTGTTCGGCATCTTCAACCGCCGGCTCGAGCTGATTGCCATGGCGCACTTGGCGCATGCCGGGGTCGCGGCAGTCGCTGGCCGGCCGGCGATGTCGGAGTTCGGCGTTTCGGTGCTGCCGCAGGCGCGCGCCCGCGGCTTCGGCCGCCGCCTGTTCGAACACGCGATGCTGCATGCGCGCAACCGCGGCGTGCAAATGCTGTTCATCCACGCCCTGAGCGAAAACGTGGCAATGCTGAAGATCGCGCGCCGCGCCGGCGCCACCGTCGAGCGCGACGGCTCGGAATCGGAAGCGTGGCTGAAACTGCCGCCTGACAGCTTCGCGTCGCACGTGGGTGAAATGGTCGAGCAGCAAGCGGCTGAATTCGACTACCAGTTCAAGCGCCGCGCACGCCAGGTCGGCGAGATCCTGAGCGTGATCTCGGAAGTGAAGACTTCCATGGGCAAGGCCACGCACATCGCAGAAGAGTGACAACAACGACACACGGCGGTCCCGCGCCTGTGGTTCCGGCACCCATGTTGGGGATGGCAAACGCCGCTTTCAGGCACCGACATCCGCTACAGTTTGTGTTCGGGCTCGTCTTTCAGACACCGCCCACGGCTTCACGAACCGCGTTGTTCAACATGCAAACTTCCTCGTGGCTCGCCGCGTTGGCCGCTCTGATGGTGCTCGGGCTCGGGCTTGGAGCCTGGCTCGTCAAGTCGCGCCAACCCAAGGCGCGGCCGGCGCTGCCGACCGAATGGGCCCTGACCGCCCGCCCGGTTTTTTCGACCGAAGAGCGGCGCGCGTACCGGCTGCTGCGCGAAGCGCTGCCCCACCACATCGTGTTGTCCAAGCTGCCGCTGGTGCGCTTTTGCCAGCCGAATGACCCGGACGAAGTGCGTTACTGGTTCGATCTGCTCGGCACCAGCCATGTGGCTTTCGCGATCTGCAGTGCGAACGGCCGTGTGCTGGCCGCCATCGATCTCGACACCGACCGCGCCACCTCCCGGCGCCTGACGCAGATCAAGCAGTCGGTGCTCGGCGCCTGCCGCGTGCGCTACCTGCACTGCTCGGTCGACAACCTGCCTTCGGTCGCTGAACTGCAGCTGCTGGTACCAAGCGTCGGCGCACCGTCGCGCGCACCGCAGCCGGTGTCGCCCGCGGCCGTCAACCTGCATCAGGCCCGCGACACGCTGGCCAACACCGTGGCCACGCGGCGCGCCGAACGCTCGTCGCTCTGGCAGGATTCGACGCTGTTCCAGGATTCCTTCTTCGCCCCCGACAGCCAGCGCGACTCGATGGGCAGCAGCGAGTTCTCGCCGCTCTCCGGCCCCGAACTGGCCAGTCCTCCGCCAACCGAACGTTCACGCTCGGGCCCGAGCGGCGTGCGTGGCACCTCCGCATCGTCCCGCGCCTCGGACGACGACGCGATCGGCGGCACCGTCGTCGACGTGCTGCGTTTCAGCGCCACCAGCCGCCACTGACCGGCCGCAGAGGGCGCGGCGCGTAGGATGCGCGCCATGACCTCCTCCGAACCCGCGCGCGCGTCGCTCGACGCGCCCTACGCGGACTTGCACCCCGACACTGTTCTCGATGCGCTCGACGCGGTCGGCCTGCGCGGCGATGGCCGGCTGATCCAGCTCAACTCCTACGAAAACCGGGTCTTCCAGGTGTTCCTCGAAGACGGCCGTGTCGTCGTCGCCAAGTTCTACCGTCCAGGCCGCTGGAGCGACGCGCAGATTCTGGAAGAGCACTCGTTTGCCGCCGAACTGGCCGCGAACGAAATCCCGGTGGCCGCATCCTGGCCGCTCGAGCTCGATAGCGGGCCGAGTCGCTTGACCGACATCACGCTGAAGGGGCCGACGCTGGCGCAGTTCGGCACCGAACTCGGCAGCTACCGTTTCAGCGTCACGCAGCGCCTGGCCGGCCGCGCGCCCGAATTGGAGGACGCCGGCACGCTGGAATGGATCGGCCGGTTCATCGGCCGCATGCATGCCGTGGGTGCGGTCAAACCCTTCGAGTTCCGGCAGGCGCTGACCCCGCAGACCTTCGGCGCCGACAACCGCGACTGGCTGCTCGCGCACGACGTGATCCCGCCCGACGCGCTGCCCGCGTGGCGACAAACCGCCGACGCCGCACTGGCCGCCGTGCAGGTGGCGTTCGACAACAACGGTCCTCCGCGGGTTCTGCGGCTGCACGGCGACTGCCACCTCGGCAACGTGCTGTGGGCCACCGACGGCCCGCACTTCGTCGACCTCGACGACGCCGTCACCGGCCCGGCCACGCAAGACCTGTGGATGATGCTCTCGGGCGACCGCGGCGCGATGACCCGCCAGCTCGCAGCCGTGCTCGACGGCTACGAGAGTTTCATGGACTTCGACTGGCGCGAGCTGCGCCTGGTCGAGCCGCTGCGCACCTTGCGCATGATTCACCATAGCGCGTGGATCGCACGGCGCTGGAACGACCCGGCGTTCCCGGTCGCGTTCCCGTGGTTCGCCAGCCCCGCCTACTGGGCCGAGCAGACCACGCGCCTGCGCGAGCAGATCGAAGCGATGGCGCAGCCGCCGTTGGGCGGGATGTGACGAGCCTCGCCCTCAGCCCACGAGCAAGGCGTTGACTCGCTTCACGTAAGCAGGAGGATCTTCGAGCTGCCCGCCTTCGGCCAGCAGCGCCTGGTCGAACAGGATGTGGGCCAGGTCGTCGAAGTGCGCATTGCCGTCGAGCCGCTTCACGAGCGCGTGCTCGGCGTTGACTTCGAGCGTGGGCAGCGACTTCGGCGCGCTCTGCCCCGCCTGCTTCAGCAAACGCGCCAGGTGCCCGCTCATGTCGCCTTCTTCCACCACCAGGCATGCCGGTGAATCGACCAGGCGAGTCGTCACGCGCACATCCTTCGCGCGGTCCTTCAGGGCTTCTTTCAGCCGGTCGAGCACCGGCTTGAAAGTGGTTGCGGTTTCTTCAGCCTGCTTTTTCTCGGCTTCGTCCTGCAAGGCACCGAGGTCGACCGCGCCCTTGGCCACGCTTTGCAGCGCCTTGCCGTCAAACTCGTGCAGGTGGCTCAGCAGCCACTCGTCGACCCGGTCGATCAGCAGCAGCACCTCGATGCCCTTCTTCCAGAAGATCTCGATCTGCGGGCTGTTCTTGGCGGCCGCCATGCTGTCGGCGGTGATGTAGTAGATGACTTCCTGGCCTTCTTTCATTCGCGCCACGTAGTCGGTCAGCGACACACCTTCGTCGGCCTGGGTCGATGCGAAACGCAGCAGTTTGGTCAGGCGCTCGTGGTTGGCGTGGTCTTCGCCGACGCCTTCTTTCAGCACCACGCCGAAGTCTTTCCAGAACGCCGCGTAGCGCGCCTTCTCGGCCGCGTCTTCGTTGTCGGCCAGACCCTCGAGCATCGCCAGCACGCGCTTGGTGGAACCCTCGCGGATCGCTTTCACGTCGCGGCTTTCCTGCAGCAACTCGCGTGACACGTTCAGCGGCAGGTCGGCACTGTCGATCACGCCCTTCACGAAGCGCAGGTACACCGGCATCAACGCTTCTGCGTCGTCCATGATGAAGACACGCTTCACGTAGAGCTTCACGCCGCCGCGCTTGTCGCGGTTCCACAGGTCGAACGGGGCTTTGGCCGGGATGTAGAGCAGTTGCGTGTACTCGGTGCGGCCTTCGACGCGGTTGTGCGTGTACGCGAGCGGCGCTTCGGTGTCGTAGCTGATCTGCTTGTAGAACTCGGTGTACTCGTCGACCGTGATGTCGCTTTTGGCGCGTGCCCACAGTGCCGCCGCCTTGTTGACCGGCGACCACTCCTCGCGCGTGACCTGCTTCTGCGCCTCCGGGTCCCACTCTTCCTTGCGCATCAGGATCGGCAGCGAGATGTGGTCGGAATATTTGCCGATCACCGACTTCAGCTTCCAGCCGCTCAGAAACTCTTCTTCGCCTTCGCGAAGGTGCAGCGTCACGCTCGTGCCGCGCTGCGCGCGTGTGATGGTCTCGACCTCGAAATCGCCGCTGCCTTCAGAGCTCCAACGCACACCTTGTTCGGCCGGCAGGCCGGCGCGGCGCGACTCCACGCTGATGCGGTCGGCCACGATGAAGCCGCTGTAGAAGCCCACGCCGAACTGACCGATCAGCTGCGCGTCCTTCTTCTTGTCGCCTTCGAGCGCGGCCATGAACTCACGCGTGCCACTCTTGGCGATGGTGCCCAGGTTGGCCACCGCTTCGTCGGCCGACAGGCCGATGCCGTTGTCGGTGATCGTGTTCGTCTTAGCCTCGGCGTCGAAGCTCACCCGCACTTCAAGGTTCGGCGCGTCTTCGAACAAGGCCGCGTTGTTGAGCGCCTCGAAGCGCAGCTTGTCGCAAGCGTCGGAGGCGTTCGACACCAACTCGCGCAGGAAGATTTCCTTGTTCGAATACAGCGAGTGGGTCACGAGGTGCAGGATCTGCTTGACCTCGGCCTGGAATGAGAGCGTCTGTTTTTCCATGATCGTGTGGTGTCGTGCCGAAAGAAGACCGGAACGAGCTCCGGCGGGTCAAGGGTGAGGGCGGCGGCCGCCGATTCAAGAGCACCGGCGCCCGGCTACCCGGAACAGCCTTCGATTATCGGGGGCACACCGAAACGCCCGCTACCCGCTTCGCTCTTGCTTCGTCGCGCAGCACGAGCATCCCGACTTCGGTCGTACACACAGGCTGCGGCACTGACCTCGCCTTC
>JAYVTD010000227.1:0-10443 GCA_043774765.1 Rhizobacter sp.
GCGCTGGCGAAGATCACCACATCGCCTTGCAGGATCAGGTCGTACTTCTCGCTCTCGTAGATCTGCTTCACGACCTTGTTGGCGCGCTCGACGACCGACGCCAGCTCTTCGTTCTTGCGCTGGTTCAGGTCTTCCTGGAACTCGCGGCGCTTGCGCTGAAGTTCGCGGTCCTGGTCGACGAGTTCGCGCTGGCGGCGGTTGCGCTCGGATTCGGACAGCGTGGGCGCCTCCTTGTCGAGCTTGTCGGCGGCGGTCTTCAGGCGGCCGGCGGCGTCGTCGCCTTCTTTCTGGCGTTTCGAGAACTCGGACTCGAGCTTGGCCTGCGCCGCCTTGGCAAGCGTGGCTTCGCGCAGCACGCGGTCGCTGTTGACGTAGCCGATCTTCAATTCCTGAGCCTGCGCGGCGATCGAAGCGGCGGCCAGCAAGGCGGCACCGACAACCGACTTCAGCAGACTCGTCTTTGACGTGGAGCTTTTCATTAGAACGCAGTCCCGATCTGGAATTGAAGACGCTGGATTCTATCTTCTGGGCGCTTGTTGATCGGCGTGCCGTAGCTGATCTTCAGCGGGCCCACCGGAGAGACCCAACTCAGCCCAACGCCGGCCGAGGAACGCAGGTCGCCGAAACGAACTTTTTCGAGTTCACCCCAGACGTTGCCGGCGTCGAAGTAGGTGAACAGGCGCAGCGTGCGGTCGTTGCCGGTGCCCGGCACCGGCAGATACAGCTCGGCGTTGATGTTGAGGCGCCGGTTGCCGCCGATGAAAGCGCCGGTCACGTCGACCGGGCCGAGCGAGTTCTGCTCGAAGCCTCGCACCGTGCCGCCGCCCAGGCCGCCGCCGTAGAAGTTCTTGAAGATCGGGTACGGCCGGTTGCCCAGGCCCTTGCCCCAGCCGAGCTCGGCGTTGATACCGAAGGTGTACTTCTTCGACAGCGGAAAGTACTGCTGGAACTGCGTGTTGGTGCGCAGGTAGCGCGAGTCGCCGGCCACGCCCCAGTCGAGGTTGAAGCGCATCAGCCGGCCGTCGTTGGGCACCAGCGCGCTGTCGCGGCTGTCGCGCGCCCAGCCGACCGTGACGGGCACCGAATTGCTGACGTTGCCGAACTGTTCGGTGTACAGAAAGTAGTTGTTCGGCAGTGCCGTGCCCTTGATCTCGGTGCGCTCGAAGCCGATGCCGAAGAACACGGTGTCGTACTCGCTGAACGGCACGCCGAACCGGATCGTGGCACTCGGCGTGACGAGTTTGTATTCTTCGCCCTGGCTGTTGAGCGGGCGCTGGGTGCGGTAGGCGATGTCGATTGCGCGCGAGATGCCGTCGATCGTGAAATACGGGTCGACGGTGCTCAGCACCAGGGTGCGGCTGTACTTGCTGGTGTTGAGCTCGATACCCAGGTAGTTGCCCGAGCCGAACACGTTGTCCTGCTTGATCGAGGCGTTCAGCGAAAGTTTTTCGGCCGACGAAAAACCCGCGCCGAGCAGCAGGTTGCCGGTCTGTTTTTCCTTGACCGCGATGGTCAGGTCAACCTGGTCTTGCGTGCCAGGCACTTCGTTGCTGTCGACCGTCACTTCGCTGAAATAACCGAGGCGGTCGACGCGGTCGCGTGACAGTTTGATCTTGCGCCCGTCGTACCACGACGACTCGAACTGGCGGAACTCGCGCCGCACTACTTCGTCACGTGTGCGGGTGTTGCCCGACACGTTGATGCGGCGCACGTACACCCGGCGCTGCGGTTCGGCCACGATGGTGAGCACGACCTGCCCTCGGGCGCGGTCGATGTCGGGCCGCGCCTCGATCTTGGCAAAGGCATAACCGAAGGTGCCGAAGCGGTCGGTCATCGCCCGCGTGGTCTGCGTCACCGATTCGGCGCGGTAGGGCTGGCCGGGCTTGATGGCGACCAGGGTCTTGAAGTCTTCTTCCTTGCCGAGGTATTCACCTTCGAGCCGGACCGCCGTGACCGTGTAGAGCTGGCCCTCTTTCACGTTGATCGTGGCGGTGATGTCCTGCTTGTCAGGCGAAATCGCGATCTGCGTCGACTCGATGTTGAACTCGAGGTAACCGCGGTCGAGGTAGTAGGCGCGCAGGGTTTCCAGGTCGGCGTCGAGCTTGGCGCGCGAGTAACGATCGGCCTTGGTGTAGAAGTTGAGCCAGGCGCCGTCGTTGAGGTCGAACAGGTCTTTCAGCGTGCCTTCGGAAAAGGCCTTGTTGCCGTTGATGCGAATCTCGCTGATCTTCGAGGCCGAGCCTTCGGTCACGGTGAAGCTCAGGTTCACGCGGTTGCGTTCCTGCGGCGACACGGTCGTCACGACCTCCGCGCCGTACAGGCTGCGCGTGAGGTACTGGCGCTTGAGCTCCTGCTCGGCGCGGTCGGCCAGGGCCTTGTCGAAAGGCTGGCCTTCGCCGATGCCGAAGTCTTTCAGCGACTTGGTCAGCGCATCCTTGTCGAACTCCTTCAGGCCGACGAACTCGATCGCGGCGATGACTGGCCGTTCTTCGACGATGACGACGACCACGCCGCCATCGACGTCGATGCGCACGTCTTTGTAAAGACCGGTGGCGAACAGCGCTCGCAGCGCCGCCGCACCCTTCTCGTCGGTGTAGGTGTCGCCGATGCGAAACGGCAGCGACGCGAACACGGTACCGGCATCACTGCGCTGCAGCCCTTCGACGCGGATGTCCTTGAGCACGAAGGGCTCCAAGGCCCAGGCCGACCCGGCCTGAAGAGCGGCGGCCAACGCGATGCAAAATACTGTGGGGCGAAAGGAAGACGAGCGGGAGGGGAGTCGCATGCGGTCGGTCATTGCAGGCCCAGGAGGCGGGCCACGTCGTTGTAGAGAGCCACGGACATCATCATGAGCATGATGGCCACTCCGCCACGCTGCAGCCTGTCAAGCCACACGTCGGAGACAGGCCGCCCTGTCAAACCCTCGAAAAGATAATACATCAGGTGCCCACCATCGAGCACCGGCAGCGGCAGCAGGTTCAGCACCCCGAGACTCACGCTGACGATCGCGAGAAAACCGAGGTAGTAGGCCAGCCCGAGGCGCACCGACTGGCCGGCGTAGTCGGCGATCGTCAGCGGCCCGCTGAGGTTCTTCAGCGAAGCCTCGCCGATCAGCATCTTGCCGAGCATCTTCAGCGTCAGCGCCGACATCTGCCAGGTCTGCACGACCGCGCGGTACAGGCCGTCGAACACCCCGTATTGCACCATCACCATCTCGGGCGCTTGCCCTGGGTAGACGCCGATGCGGCCGAAACGCTCGCCGCCTTCGGCCACCACGGTCGGGGTGACGGTGAACTCCATCACCTGGCCGGCGCGCTCGACGCGCCACAACATCGGACGTGGCGCGCCGGTGTTGCCGCTGGCGCGGATCAGGTCACGCACCCGCGACGCGTCGGCAACCGTGTGGGCGTCGATGCCGAGCACCCGGTCGCCGGCGCGAAGCCCGGCCTTGCCGGCCGGGCCGCCTTCGGTGACCTTGCCGAGCACCGGTTCGCTGAACACGCTGCCGATGCCGATGCGCTGCATCAGCTTGGCGTCGACCTCGCTCGAAGCCAGCGTGTCGAGTTCGAGCGTGGTGCGGCGCTGCGCGCGACCGTCGCGGTCGGTGACCATCAGCTGCAGGCGCTCGCCGCGCATCACGGCCTGGGTCATTTCCCAG
The DNA here is from genome assembly GCA_043774765.1 of Rhizobacter sp. Taxonomy (GTDB): domain Bacteria; phylum Pseudomonadota; class Gammaproteobacteria; order Burkholderiales; family Burkholderiaceae_C; genus LMDS01. Next base: position 3,659 of record JAYVTD010000227.1, read on the forward strand.
CGCAGGTCGGTCATGGACCGCAGGTCATGCCATTCGGTGCCGTCGGTCGAATAGGCCCGCACCCAGTCGCCCGCTTTCAGGCCGGCGCGCTCTGCCACACTGGCCACCGTCGGCGGGCCGAGCACGGCCTTGGGCTCGTCGATGCCGATCCAGTGCGCGGCCGCGTACAACAACACCGCGAGCAACAGGTTGGCGGCCGGCCCGGCGGCGACGATCACGGTGCGCTGCCACAAGGGCTTGCGGTTGAAGCTGCGGCCGAGGTCGCTCGCGGCGACGGCGCCTTCGCGCTCGTCGAGCATCTTCACGTAGCCGCCGAGCGGCAAGGCGCAGAGCACGAACTCGGTGCTGTCGGGCGTGGCCTGGCGGCGCAGGATCACGCGGCCGAAACCGACCGAAAAGCGCAGCACCTTCACGCCACAGGCCACTGCCACACGGTAGTGGCCGTACTCGTGGATCACGATCAACACGCCGAGCGTGAAGATGAATGCCAATACAGTGATGATCATGCCGACAAGCCCTTCACGAAGTGCTGTGCCTCGGTGCGCGTTTGCGCGTCGAGTTCGATCAGCGCCTGGAACCCTTCACAGGCACCGGCTTGCACGGTGACACGCTCGATCATTCGGGCGTTGACGCTGTGAATCTGATCAAAGCGAATGGTTCCCGCCAGAAAGGCCGCCACCGCGACTTCATTGGCCGCGTTCAGCACCGTGGTGCTGCCTTGCGGGCCACGTAAAGTTTCCCAGGCCAGCGCCAGACCGGGGTAGCGCGCGTGGTCGGGCGGCTCGAAGCTGAGCGCCGCGAGCGTGCCGAAGTCGAGCTGGCCGGCACCCGACTCGATGCGCTGCGGGAACGACAGGCCATACGCGATCGGCACCCGCATGTCGGGCGTGCCGAGCTGCGCCAGCACCGAGTTGTCGCGGCACACGACCATCGAGTGCACGATGCTCTGCGGGTGGATCACGACGCGGATCTGTTCCGGCGTCAGGTCGAACAGCCAGCGCGCTTCGATCACTTCGAGCGCCTTGTTCATCATGGTCGCCGAGTCGACCGAAATCTTGCGGCCCATCACCCAGTTAGGGTGCGCGCAGGCCTGGTCGGGCGTCACGTCCTTCAGCGTCGCCGGGTCGCGGGTGCGAAACGGCCCGCCCGAGGCGGTGAGCAGGATGTGGTCGATGCGCGAAGCCCAGGCGCCGCGATCTTCGGGCAGGCACTGGAAGATCGCCGAGTGTTCACTGTCGATCGGCAACAGCGTGGCGCCGCCTCGTTTGACAGCCTGCATGAACAGCGCGCCGCCCACGACCAACGCTTCCTTGTTGGCGAGCAGCAGTCGCTTGCCGGCGGCTGCCCCTGCAAGGCACGGCGCCAGGCCGGCCGCGCCGACGATCGCCGCCATCACCGAATCGACCTCGGGGTGCGCAGCCAGTTCGCACAGGGCCGCGGGCCCGGCCAGCACTTCGGTGGCCACACCGTGCGCTTGCAAACGCTCGCGCAGTGCGCGCGCCTGCGCGGCTTCGGGCAGCACCGCGAAGCGCGGCTTCCAGGTGACGCACTGCTTGAACAGTTCGTCGACGCGGCTGTGGGCCGTCAATGCAAAGACTTCGAAACGCCCGGGGTGGCGGGCGATCACGTCGAGCGTGCTGGTGCCGACCGACCCGGTGGCGCCGAGGATGCACACCCGCTGGCGGGCTGCAGTGGGTGCAGCGCTCATGTCAGCGAGACCCAGGCCAGCGCGAGCGGGAACGCCGGCAGCAGTGCATCGACACGGTCGAGCACGCCACCGTGCCCGGGCAGCAGACCACTGCTGTCCTTGGCACCGGCGCTGCGTTTGACGAGCGACTCGAACAGGTCACCGACCACGCTCATCGCTGCGAGGAACACGACCACGAGCACCAGGCCGGCGAGGCCGAATCGGGCCGACAGGCGCGTGTAAAGACTGGCAGAGTCCATCGCCCAGGTGGCATCGGCCCAGAGCCAGAGTGCCGCCAGCACGATCGCGCCGGCCATGCCGCTCCACACCCCTTCCCAGCTCTTGCCCGGGCTGATGGCGGGCGCCAGTTTGCGTTTGCCGAACGCGCGCCCGCCGAAGTAGGCCGCGATGTCAGCGGCCCAGACGAGGCAGAAGACCGACAGGATGAAATTGATCCCGATGTTCTTGGCGTGGGCCAGCGCGAGCCACGCCGTCCACAGCAGCGCGAGCCCGACGACCCAGCGGAGCGTGAGCGGAATCAGGGGCCAGGCGGCTGGCCCGCCACGCAGCACGAACGCGCCGCCCAGCACCCACACCGCAGTTGCCGTCCACCAGACCAGCGGCGGCGGTGCAGCAGCCCAACCGGCCCACAAGGCCAGCGCACACAGCGCGGCCAGCAGCAGGCCCACCGGCACCGAGCCCGCACCGGCGCCGTTCAGGCGACCCCATTCCCAGCCGGCCGCGGCCATCAGCACCAGCGAGAGGACCGCGAAAGGCCAGGCCGTCGCCGCGAACAGCGCCGGCAACAGCACCGCCATCAGGACCAGCGCGGTGATGACACGCTGCTTGAGCATGCTCAGTTTCCGCCAAGCGCGGCGGCGCTGACATCGACGCGGTGGGCCGCACCCACGTGGTTGTCGACGCCCCCGAAACGGCGATCGCGGCGCGCGTATTCGGCCAGCGCCGCATCGAGCTCGGCGTCGCCGAACTCGGGCCAGAGGCAGTCGCTGAACACCAGCTCGGCATACGCCGCCTGCCACAGAAGGAAGTTGCTGATGCGCACTTCACCGCCGGTGCGGATGAACAGGTCGGGGTCGGGCGCATGGCTCAGCGCCATGTAGCGGTTGAGCACAGCCTCGTCGAGAGCTTCGGGCGCCACACCGGCCAGCATTGCCTGGCGGCAGGCCTGCACGATGTCCCAGCGGCCGCCGTAATTGAACGCCACCGAGAGTGTGATGCGGGTGTTGTGGGCCGTGCTCGATTCGGCCTGTTCCCAGGCCTGGCGCAGTTTGTCGGAGACCTGGCTGCGGTCGCCGACGATGCGGATGCGCACGCCATGGCTTGCCAGCTTGCCGAGGTACTTGGCCACCGCCACCAGCACCAGGCTCATTAGGCCCGACACCTCTTCGGTCGGACGTTTCCAGTTTTCCGAAGAAAACGCGAACACCGTCAGGTACTCGATGCCCCGGTCGGCACAGGACAGCACCGTGCGCACCAGCGCATCGACGCCCTGTTTGTGGCCGAAGAAACGCGGCATGAAACGCTTCTTGGCCCAGCGGCCGTTGCCGTCCATGACGATGGCCACATGGCGCGGCACGGGGGCCGTTGGAGCGGAGAGATCAGTCACGCGTGTGTGGGGCTGGCTCAAACGGCCATGATCTCGGCTTCTTTGCCGGTGATCAGGCGGTCGATCTCGGCGATGTAGCGGTCGGTCAGTTTCTGCAGTTCGTCGAGCGAGCGGCGCTCTTCGTCTTCGGAGATTTCCTTGTCCTTGAGCAGGCGCTTGGCGTGCTCGTTGGCATCGCGGCGCAGGTTGCGCACCGTGACCTTCGAGTCTTCGCCGGTGTTGCGCACCACCTTCGTCAGCTCGCGGCGGCGCTCTTCGGTCAACGCCGGCATCGGCACGCGGATCAGGTCACCTTGCGACGCCGGGTTCAGCCCCAGGTCGGACTCGCGAATCGCTTTTTCGATCTTGGCGCCCATGCCCTTTTCCCAGGGCTGCACGCTGATCGTGCGGGCGTCGAGCAGCGTCACGTTGGCGACCTGGCTGATCGGCATCATCGAGCCGTAGTAGTCGATCTGCACCTGGTCGAGGATGCCCGGGTGGGCCCGGCCGGTGCGGATCTTGTGCAACTCGTTCTTGAAGGCTTCGATGGAACGGACCATCTTGGCTTCGGCGGTTTTCTTGATTTCAGCAATGCTCATGACTGCTCTCTTTCAAACATGAACCAGCGTGCCCTCGTCCTCGCCCAGCACCACACGCTTGAGGGCCCCGGGTTTGAAGATGCTGAACACACGGATCGGCAGCTTCTGGTCGCGGCACAGCGCGAAGGCTGTAGCGTCCAGAACCTGCAGGTTTTTGGTGATGGCCTCGTCGAACGAGACCATCGAATAACGCGTCGCGCTCGGGTCTTTTTTCGGGTCGGCGGTGTAGACCCCATCGACCTTGGTCGCCTTCAGCACGATCTGCGCGCCGATCTCGGCACCACGCAGGGCCGCGGCGGTGTCGGTCGTGAAGAACGGGTTACCGGTGCCGGCGGCGAAGATCACGACCTTGCCTTCTTCGAGGTACTGCAGCGCCTTGGGGCGGATGTAGGGCTCTACGACCTGTTCGATGTTGATGGCCGACATCACCCGCGCCGTCATGCCTTCCTGGCGCATCGTGTCGGCCAGCGCCAACGCGTTCATCACGGTCGCGAGCATACCCATGTAGTCGGCGGTCGCGCGGTCCATGCCGACCGAGCCGCCGGCCACGCCGCGAAAGATGTTGCCGCCGCCGATCACCACGGCCACCTCACAGCCGAGCTGCGTCACCTCTTGCACCTCACGCACCATGCGCACGATCGTGGCCCGGTTGATGCCGTAGGCGTCGTCGCCCATCAGGGCTTCACCCGACAGCTTGAGCAGGATGCGCTTGTACGCGGCCATGGAGTCAACTCCCGAGGTTGTTGTTGTGAATCACGCGCTGGCTGCGGAGTCTAAGTCGGAACGCGTGGCCATCGACCGGATCCGCAGGCTTCACTCCCCGGTTCAGCCGCCCTTGGCCGCCGCCACCTGCGCCGCCACTTCGGCCGCGAAGTCGTCGACCTTCTTCTCGATGCCCTCGCCCACCACGTACAAGGTGAAGCCCTTGATCTGCGTGGCGCGTTCTTTCAGCATCTGCTCGACGGTCTGCTTGTCGTTCTTCACGAAGGCCTGGTTGAACAGGCTCACTTCCTTCAGGTACTTCTGCACCGAGCCTTCGATACGCTTAGTGACGATTTCGGCCGATTGCGGGGCCTTGCCTTCGGCCTTGGCCTTTTCGGCGTCTTCGGCGGCCTTTTCGGAGGCGATCTTGCGCTCGGTCTCGATCAGCTTGGCCGGCACGTCGGCCGACGACAGCGCCACCGGCTTCATGGCCGCCACGTGCATGGCCACGTCCTTGGCGGCCACTTCGTCGCCTTCGAACTCGACCATCACGCCGATGCGCGTGCCGTGCAGATAGCTCGCCAGCTTGGCGCCTTCGTAACGCTTGAAGCGGCGGATCGACATGTTCTCGCCGATGGTGCCGATCAGGCCCTTGCGCACGTCTTCAATGGTTGGCCCGTAGCCGTCTTGTGTGTACGGCAGCGCTGACAGCGCGGCCACGTCGGCCGGGTTGTGCTCGGCGACCAGGCGTGCACAGGCGTTCGCCAGCGCCAGGAACATGTCGTTCTTCGAGGTGAAGTCGGTTTCGCAGTTGACTTCGGCCAATGCGCCGGCGTTGCCGACCACCGCCGACACGATCACGCCCTCGGCGGTGATGCGCGACGCGGCCTTGCCGGCCTTGCTGCCGAGCTTGACGCGCAGCAACTCTTCGGCGCGCTCCATGTCGCCTTCGGCCTCGGTCAGCGCCTTCTTGCATTCCATCATCGGGGCATCGGTCTTGGCGCGCAGTTCGCCGACCATGCTTGCAGTGATTGCAGCCATTTTCGTTTTCTCCGTTGGGCTCGATGCCGTCACACGCGCGGCGGCTCAAGGTTCAGTGTGACTTTGGAAAAAAAGGGGCTTCGCAGCCCCTTTCTTGTGTGCCCACGCGCCAGCGTTTCAGCCGACCGGGGCGGAGCGATCAAGCAGCTTCGTTGACTTCGACGAATTCGTCGCCCTCGGCGGCCACAGCCTGCACCACTTCATTCGTGGCGTTGGCCTTGCCTTCGAGCACGGCGTCGGCCACGGCCTTCGCGTACAGCGCCACGGCCTTCGACGAGTCGTCGTTGCCGGGGATCACGTAGTCGATGCCCTCGGGCGAGTGGTTCGAGTCGACGATGCCGATGATCGGAATGCCGAGCTTCTTGGCCTCGAGGATCGCGATCTTGTGGTAACCCACGTCGATCACGAACATCGCGTCGGGCAAAGCATTCATGTCCTGAATGCCGCCGATGTCTTTTTCGAGCTTGGCCAACTCGCGTTCGAACATCAGCGCTTCTTTCTTGATGCGGATTTCGGTGCCGGCTTCGATCTGCGCCTTCATGTCCTTCAGGCGCTTGAGCGAGCCCTTCACGGTCTTGAAGTTGGTCATCATGCCGCCGAGCCAGCGCTGGTCAACGAAGGGCATGCCGGCGCGGCGTGCTTCCGTGGCGATCACTTCGCGCGCCTGGCGCTTGGTGCCGATCATCAGGATCGTGCCGCGGCGCGCGGCCAGCGTGCGCACGAACTTCATCGCGTCGTTGAAGAGCGGTTGCGTCTTCTCGAGGTTGATGATGTGGATCTTGTTGCGGTGGCCGTAGATATACGGGGCCATCTTGGGGTTCCAGAAGCGGGTTTGGTGACCGAAGTGCACACCGGCTTCCAGCATTTCGCGCATGGTGACTGTCATAGAGACTCCAAAGGTTGGTTCTAGAATCCGGCTTGAATCGCTGCGGTCAATTTCTGCCAGCAGCGACACCTTCAAATGGCCGGTTCGCGAGTAACTTGCCAAGTGCGACGCACCCAGTCAAGCCGCTCGATTATAACAGCCCCCATGAGCCCAGACCTGACCGGCACACGCACCCTGATCGAGCACGGCGCCCTGAGCGCCAGCACCGCACTGGCGACGTCCGTGGCGGCGGCGAACGCACCCGCCCTGCAGCATGCATTCATC
>JAYVTD010000228.1:0-2126 GCA_043774765.1 Rhizobacter sp.
GCGTTCTTTCGGGTCGGTCAGGGTCTGGATGAAGTCGTGCGCCTCGGCGCGCTCGGCGGCGTGCACCATGTCGGCATCGCCCGCGTCGGGCCGGCCGTAAAGGATGTTGTCGCGCACCGAGCGGTGCAGCAGCGAGGTGTCCTGCGTGACCATGCCGACCTGCGCGCGCAGGCTGTCCTGCGTCACCTGTGCGATGTCCTGCCCGTCGATCAACACCCGCCCACCTTCCACGTCGTACAGGCGCAGCAGCAGGTTCACGACCGTGCTCTTGCCGGCGCCCGAGCGGCCGACCAGGCCAACCTTTTCGCCGGGGCGGATGTGCAGCGAGAGGCCATCGATCACACGCCGCGCGCCGCCGTAGGCGAAGCTCACCTGCTCGAAACGCACGTCGCCGCGGCTCACCACCAGTGCTTGCGCGCCAGGCGCGTCGAGCACCGCGTGCGGCCGGCTCAAGGTGTTGATGCCGTCTTGAACCGTGCCGATGTGTTCGAACAGCGCCGCCATCTCCCACATCACCCAGTGCGAAATACCGTTCAGCCGCAGCGCCATCGCGGTCGCCGCGGCAAGCGCGCCGACGCCCACGGCACCGTGCATCCACAACCACAGCGCCACGCCAGCCGTGCTCGCGATCAGCGCCATGCTGAGCGCATGGTTCACGATCTCGAACGCCGTGACAAGGCGCATCTGCTGCTGCACCGTGCCGAGGAATTCCTGCATCGCCGAGCGCGCAAAGCTTGCCTCGCGGCGCGCGTGCGAAAAGAGTTTGACGGTCGCGATGTTGGTGTACGCATCGGTGATGCGCCCGGTCATCAGCGCGCGCGCGTCGGCCTGCGCTTTGGCAACCAGGCCGAGCTTCGGCACAAAGGCCCACAGCGCCAGACCGTAGAGCGCGAGCCAGGCCGTGAATGGCAGCAGCAGCCAGACGTCGAAGCCACCGAGCATCGCCATGATCGTCACGAAATAGATGACGACGAACACCATCAGCTCGGCCAGGATGATCCAGGCGTCGCGCACCGCCAGCGCGGTCTGCATCACCTTGGTGGCAATGCGGCCGGCGAACTCGTCCTGGTAGAAATGCATGCTCTGCGCGAGCATCAGGCGGTGGAAGTTCCAGCGCAGCAGCATCGGGAAGTTGCCGGCCAGCGTCTGCTGCTTCAGCAGCGACTGCACGCCGATCAGCGCCACGCTCGCGGCCATCACCCCACCGAGCCACAGCAGCTTGTGGCCTTCGTCGGCCCAGAGCTGCGCCGGCGTGGCCTTGGCCAGACCGTCGACGATGGTGCCGAGAAATGCGAACAACAACGCCTCGAACGCGCCGATCACGGCCGTGCACAGCGTCATCCACAGCATGTAGTGGCGCAGGCCGCGGGTGCAGGCCCACATGAAAGCGACGAAGCCGCGCGGCGGCACGACGGGCGCGTCGTCGGGGAATGGGTTCAGCAGCTTTTCGAACACGGCGAACAAGCGCAGTACTCCTTTGGGGTTCGGGTTCAGGTTGAGGGGAGGGCGCGGGTCGAGCCGGGTTAAGGCCTGTTTTGAGCGCGATACGCACCAACAAAGTGCAAAGCCCAACAAATTTGCACCGTTAATGCCCACGTTAGGCACCAGGGTCTAGGGTTTTCCCTTATTCTTCAGTCTTCATCACCAACGCGCATCTTTCCATGTTTTCCATCCTGAAGTTGATCAAGAGCCTGTTCAGCATCTCTCCCTCGGTGGAGCAGGACCGCGACGAACAGTACCTGGCCGAATCCGCCGACATCTATGACCTGGAGCGCCGGATGCGCCAGATCGATTCCGGCCGCCACAACCTCTACGCGATCGGTTCCTACGGCATCCTGATGCGCTGAGGGCTTGCCGCGCGGGCCCTTGCAGGCGCAGACTTCTGCGCATGACTCACCCCCCAGCCCCACGCCTCCAGCCGCTGCGCCGCCGAATCGTCGGTGGCCTGGCCGCGACCCTCGCGCTGCCGGCGTTCATTCGCCACGCGATCGCCCAGCCGACGCTGCGGCCCACACCCGCGCAGACCAAAGGCCCGTTCTACCCGGTGAGCTTGCCGGACGACACCGATTTTGATCTGCTCGCCCACGGCAAGCTGCGCTACACGCGCGGCACCGCCACCTGGCTCG
>JAYVTD010000229.1:0-5542 GCA_043774765.1 Rhizobacter sp.
CACCTCACCACGAAAGCAAGCCATGAGCATCATCAGTTTTTTCAAGGAAGCCGGCGAAAAACTCTTCGGCAGCAAGCCGGCCGCCGCAGCGGCGCCCGATGCCGCCGCGCTGCAGGCGCAAGCTGATGCTGCCAACCAGACCGCGGCCACCGCGATCACGAGCTACATCAACACCCAAGGCCTGAGTGTCGACGGCCTCGACGTGAGCTTCGACGGTGCCAGCGGCACCGTGACCGTGGCCGGCGAAACTGCCGACCAGGCCACGAAAGAGAAGGTCGTGCTGTGCTGCGGCAACGTGCACGGCGTGGCCCAGGTCAACGACATGCTCGTGGTGCGCGAGCCCGCCGACGAGTCGCGTTATTACACCGTGGTGCGCGGCGACACGCTGTCGGCCATCTCGAAGGCGATGTACGGCAACGCCAACCAGTACCCGAAGATCTTCGACGCCAACAAGCCGATGCTGAGCCACCCGGACAAAATCTACCCGGGGCAGTTGCTGCGCATCCCCGCCTGACCCCGCGGGGCGGGCTGAGCGCCGGGCCGCCCCAAGCCGGCCCGCATCCCCTCGGGGGATCGTCTGACGTAACCGTCAGACGAGGGGCACCATCTCCAGCGCCGGGTAGTCGATGTAGCCCGCCGCGCCACCGCCATACAGCGTGTCGCGGTTCAGCGGCGCGAGCGGGGCGTCTTCACGCAGCCGGCGCACGAGGTCCGGGTTGCTGATGAAGGGCTTGCCGAACGCCACCAGGTCGGCCGCGCCGCTCGCTACCGCGTCGAGCGACATGGCCCGCGTGTAGCCGTTGTTGACCATCCATGCGCCGTGTTCGTTGCCGTTCTTGAAGCGGCTGCGCAAGGCGGCGTAGTCGAATGGCGCCACGTCGCGCGCGCCACCGGTCGCACCCTCGACGACGTGGATGAACGCGAGCTTCAGCGGTGCGAGCTGCTCGACAACATAGTTGAACAAACCTTGGGCGTCGCTGTCTTGCTTGGCGTCGTTGGCCGGGGTGACCGGCGACAGGCGCACGCCGGTGCGGCCGGCACCGATCTCGGCGACGATGGCGTTCATCACCTCGACAGCCAAGCGTGCGCGGTTCTCCTTCGGGCCACCGTAAGCGTCGGTGCGGTCGTTGACGCTGTCGCGCAGGAACTGCTCGAGCAGGTAGCCGTTGGCACTGTGCACCTCGACGCCGTCGAAGCCGGCGTCGATCGCGTTGCGCGCTGCCTGCCGGTACTCTGACACGATGCGCGGCAGCTCGTCGAGCCGCAGGGCGCGCGGTTCCGACACGTCTTCAAAGCCTCGCGCCGTGAAGGTCTTGCCGAGCGCACGCCGCGCCGTGCTCGACACCGGCGGCTGACCGTTCGGCTGCAGCGACACATGCGAGATGCGCCCCACGTGCCAGAGCTGCACCACGATCTTGCCGCCCTTGGCGTGCACGGCGTCGGTGACGCGGCGCCAACCGGCCACCTGCTCGTCACTGTAGAGGCCCGGCGTGTCGAGGTAACCCTGGCCTTCGGCCGAGATCTGCGTCGCCTCAGTCACGATCAGCCCGGCACTGGCGCGCTGCTCGTAGTAGGTGGCCATCATCGGCGTGGGCACCTGACCGGGGCCAGCGCGGTCGCGCGTCAGCGGGGCCATCACGATGCGGTTGGCGGTGGTGATGTCGCCGAAGCGGGTGGGTTCGAACAGGCTGGCCATGCTGCGGACTGGGAGTTGAATGGGCCGATGCTAGGGCCAATGGCAACAACATTGCGGGCACGGACCTGGCGCAAACCGGCTATAGAAGGCCCGCGTGCCGGCGGGCGCGATACAGTCCTCATCGGATTTCTGGAAACGCCATGCTCGCCTACCGACACGCCTTTCACGCGGGCAACCACGCCGACGTGCTCAAGCACACCGTGCTCACGCTCGTGCTGCGCTACATGAACGGCAAGGACAAGCCCTACCGCGTGATCGACACCCACGCCGGCGCCGGCGGTTATTCGCTCGAAGGCCGTTTCGCGCAGAAGAAGGGCGAGTTCGAGCAGGGCATTCTTCGTTTGTGGGACCGCGACGACCTGCCACCGGCCGTGGCCGACTACGTGGCGCTGGTGCGGCAGTTCAACCCCGACGGCCGCCTGGAGCAGTACCCCGGCTCGCCGGCCTTCGCGCAGATGCTGCTGCGCGCGCAGGACCAGCTGCGCCTGTTCGAGCTGCACCCGACCGACCACCGCATCCTCGCGTCCTACATCGGCGCCGTACGCGGCGCCGAGGTCTTTGATACCGACGGCTTCGACGGCCTGAAGGGCCAGGTGCCGCCCTCGACCCGCCGCGCGCTGGTACTGATGGACCCGAGCTACGAAGGCCACAAAGACTACAGCCGAGTGATAACTTCGCTGCGCGAAGCTGTTCTGCGCTTCCCCGAAGGGGTCTACATGGTGTGGTACCCGCAGGTCAGCAAGCTCGAAGCGGCGCAGCTGCCCAAGAAGCTCGAAGCACTCGCGCCGAAGGGCTGGCTGCACGCGCGGCTGACAGTGCAGCAGCCCTCCAGCCAGGGTTTCGGTCTGTCGGGCAGCGGTGTCTTCATCTTCAACCCGCCGTTCACATTGCACGACGAGCTGCTGACGATCCTGCCCTACCTCACCGAGGTGCTGGGTCAGTACGACGGCGCGAACTACCTGCTGGAGCAGCGCGCCGCCTGAGCGCCTGACGCGCCTTCAAGCGGCCGCGCGCTTCAGGTCGGTGAACGCGCCGAAGAACCAGGAGCGCATGCCGACGACCAGCGTGTAGGAGCGCTTCTGTTCGGTCGGCAGTTTCTGCTCGGTCAGGTGCTGCTGCGCGAAGTCCTGCCCTACACGCTGCAAGCGCTCGACAAAACTGCTGGCCTGCGCGCTGCTGACCTGGCCGTGCACGAGCATCAGCAGCTCGCCTTCGCCGTCGAAGCTGCCGTTGTAGTAGTCGCCGACGACGTTGTCGCGAAAGTACTGCATCACCGGCCCGTTGGGTCGCCAGCGAAAACCCTTCGCCACCTTGAGCCGGTAGCGGTTCAGCGGCCGCAATTCGATGATGCCGAGCCGGTCGAGCTGCACCAGGTACTTCACGCACTCGGCCTCCGAGATCGCGTAGGTGCTCGTCATCTGCTCGAAGCTCCACTGGCTGAAGGCGCAGATCGCGAGCAGCAGCAGCTTGCGGTCGGCCACGACGGCGGCTTCCTGTTCGGCGCTGAGTTCGCGGCGCAGCGGCTGCGTGTCGGCGACTTTGCGCGCGAGCTCGGCAAAGTCCATCTTCAGCACCCGCAGCATCTCGTCGATGCGTGACAAGGGCATGTCGCCCTTCGCGAGGATGCGCTTGATGCTCGACTCCGACATGCCGAGCGCATCGGCCAGGTCGGCATAGGTGATGTCGGCCGCCTTGAGCTCGGCCTTCAGCGCGGTGATCAGGTCTTGTGTGGTGCTCATCGTGTCCCCCGGAACGGGTCGCAAGTATCGCAAACGGTATTGCCGAGAGATACCGCCGGCAGCACGCGCTGCCACGCTCCTCAGGGCGATGGTGCGGGCTGTTCGCAGCGCTGAAGATTCAGCCGTGTTCAACCAACAGACCGCAGAGGAATTCATGTACTCATCACGATCCGCCGAGACACCGGCGCCTGCAAGCTGCAGCAGTGGGCGATCAAAACGCTGGCGATGACGCAGGAGCCTGCCGCATCGATCCGCGAGCGAGCGCAGCCGTGGCTCAAGCTGCAGGGTTACCAGCCGACCATCCTGCACATCTCGGCTTTCAAGCGCCTCGGCGCGCGCATGACCGCGGCCCATGTCGCCTTCGACGACCACCCGAACGACAAACGATTTCGCGACCGAATCGAAACCGTCACGGTCGACTCGGTGTTCGCGTGCTTGAATCGCAGCAGCCTGGGCGGGCTGGTGCAGGTGATCCGTTAAATTGCGTCTCGGTTCGCACGACAACCATCAAGGGAAAACATGAACGAGCATGCTCACCCGAACCAGTTCGCGTTGTTGAAACAGCGCCGGTTCGCCCCGTTCTTCTGGACCCAGTTTCTCGGCGCCGGCAACGACAACCTGTTCAAGTTCGCGTTCACGGTGATGATCACCTACCAGCTCCAGGTGAGCTGGCTGCCGGCGACCCTGGCGGGGCTGGTGATCGGTGCGCTGTTCATCCTGCCGTTCCTGCTGTTCTCGGCCACGGCCGGCCAGGCGACCGACAAGTTCGACAAGACCCGCGTGATCCGTTTCGTGAAGAACCTCGAGATCGCGATCATGCTGCTCGCGGCCTACGGGTTCTGGGCCGGCGACGTGATCATCCTGCTTGCCTGCGTTTTCCTGATGGGCCTGCACTCGACGATCTTCGGCCCGGTGAAGTTCGCCTACCTGCCCCAGCACCTGAGCGAGCGTGAGCTGACCGGTGGCAACGGCATGGTCGAGATGGGCACTTTTGTCGCGATCCTGCTCGGGCAGGTGGCGGGCGGGCTGCTGGTTGCTGTCCCCGACGTCGGGCGGCACTATGTGGCGATCGGCTGCGTGCTGGTGGCGCTGATCGGCCGCGCCACCGCGCAGGGCGTGCCGGCCTCGCCTTCCAGCGACCCGGCGCTGCGCATCAACTGGAACCCGATCACCGAAACCTGGCGCAACCTGAAACTCGCACGCGAGAACATCGTCGTGTTCCGCTCGCTGCTCGGCATCTCGTGGATGTGGTTCTTCGGCGCCGTGTTCCTGGCGCTGTTCCCGGCCTTCGCCAAAGACGTGCTGCACGGCAACGAGCAGGTGGCGTCTCTGCTGCTGGTGGTGTTCTCGATCGGCATCGGCACCGGCTCGCTGCTGTGCGAGATGCTGAGCAAGCGCCATGTCGAGATCGGCCTCGTGCCGATGGGCGCGATCGGCATGAGCGTGTTCGCGATCGATTTGTACTTTGCGTCGCGTGGCCTCGCACCGTCTGCCGGGTACACGCTGAGCGCGTTCCTCGCGGCACCCGCGCACTGGCGCGTGATGGCCGATCTGGCGCTGCTCTCGCTGTTCGCCGGCCTCTACAGCGTGCCGATGTACGCGCTGATCCAGCTGCGCTCGCAGCCGAGCCACCGCGCCCGCATCATCGCGGCCAACAACATCCTGAACGCGCTGTTCATGATCGTCAGTTCGCTCGGCGTGGGCGCGCTGCTGAGCGCGAACTTCACCATTCCCGAGGTGTTCCTGATCACCGGCCTGCTCAACGCGGTGGTCGCGTTCTACATCTTCATGCTGGTGCCTGAGTACCTGCTGCGCTTCGTGGCGTTCATCGTCACGCGGGTGGTCTACCGCTTCAAGGTGCGCGGCGACGAGCACATTCCGACGCAGGGCGCGGCGCTGCTGGTGTGCAACCACGTGAGCTTCGTCGACCCGATCCTGCTGATGGCGGCGAGCCCGCGGCCGATCCGTTTCATCATGGACAGCCACATCTTCAAGATGCCGGTGCTCGGCTGGTTCTTCAAGCTCGCCAAGGCGATCCCGATCGCGCCGCAGCGCGAAGACCCGGGCACCTACGAACTGGCTTTCGAAAAGGCGCGCGCGGTGCTGG
>JAYVTD010000230.1:0-3468 GCA_043774765.1 Rhizobacter sp.
GCTTCGGCGCGGCGGTCGTGTTCGGCGTCGAAGAACAGGTAACCGTTGCGGCCGGCCTGCTTGGCGCCGTACATCGCGTGGTCGGCGTGGCGCAGCAGCGTTTCGGCGTCGGCGTCGTCGAGCGGGTAGACGGTGGCGCCGATGCTCGCCGTGACCGTGACCGGCGCGGCGCCCATGCCCAGCGTGTAGGGCTGGCAAACCTGCTGCAGCACCCGCTCGACCGCGTGGCGGCTTTCTTCGAGCGTGGTGGTGCGCAGCAGCAGCACGAATTCGTCGCCGCCGATGCGCGCGACCACGTCGTCGCCGCCCGCCCACGAGCGCAGCGAGCGGCGCATGCGGTTGGCCAGCTCCACCAGCAGCCGGTCGCCCGAGTCGTGGCCGTACCGGTCGTTGACGGGCTTGAAGTGGTCGAGGTCGAGATAACACACGGTCAGCAGCGAGCCTTCGCGCTGGCTGGTGTGCAGGGCGGCCTGCAGCATCTGCGCCAGGCGCACGCGGTTGGGCAGGCGTGTGAGTTCGTCGAAGTGGGCCTGGCGCTGCAGCTGTTCGAGCTGGCGGCGCGCACGGGTCACGTCAGCAATGGCGAGCACGTGGTTGCGGACCGAGCCGTTCGGGTTGCGCACCACCGACACGGTGACCTGCAACAGGCAGGGTTCGCCGTTGCGGCGCTGGTCGAGCATCTCGCCGCGCCACATGCCGCCGGCTTCGAGGCTCAGGCGCATCGCCTCGAGCTGCACGCCGGCGTCTGAGCCGGCTTCGGCCGGGCGCATCAGGCTCGGCACGTTGCCGAGCAGCTCCTCGCGGGCGTGGCCGGTGATCTCGGTGAAGGTCGGGTTGACTTCGAGAACGCGGTGGTTCGCGTCGGTGATCAGCAGGCCTTCGTGCAGGTGCTGGAACAGGCTTTCAGAGAGCTGCTGGCGTTCGTGCGCGACCCGCATGTCGCTGATGTCGCGCGCGGTGCTCATGAGCCGCACCGGCTTGCCGTCGACCGCACGCTCGGCCACCAGCGCGTGCAGCTCGAACCAGCGCCAGCTGCCGTCGCGGCATTCGATGCGGCATTCGGCGCTGCCGTTGGCAGCGAAGGCCGATCGCAGCGGCTCGAACGCCTGCTGCACTGTGAACACGTCGTCGGGGTGGAGCAGGTCCCAGAACGACTGGACGCCGGTGCCGAATTCCTGCGTCTCGTAGCCGAGCAGCGCGAGCCAGCGCTTCGACAGCACGATGCGCCCGCGGTGCAGGTCCCAATCGGCGATGCCGATGCCGGAGGTGTCGAGCGCCATCTGCCAGCGCCTTTCGTTGGCCGCGAGTTCAGCCGCGAGAGCGGTGGTGAGCAGCGGCGCGACCAGCAGGCTGCACACGTAAGCGACGAGAAAGATCACCCCGTCGTCGGAGTCGAGCCGCGGAAACGGGCTCAGGCCATGGGCGCTGGCGAGTACCGTGCCGACGGTCAGCAGCATCGCGCTCGTCGATGCCGCGAACAGACCGCTGCGCACCGCCATCCAGCACAGCAGCAGGTGCGGCACGAACACCATCAGCGAGGGCACGGCGTGGGTGCTGTCGGTGTGCGTTAACGCCAGCGCGCCGCTGCCGACGACACCCAGCAACAGGAGTGCGGTGATGGCCCAGCGCCAGCCCCCGAAGGCCTGCCGCAGCGCGGCGCGCGAGTACGTCAGCAACGGGATACCGACCACCAGCGCGCCCATGGCGTCGCCGAGCCACCAGTAAGACCAGAGGCGCGGCGCGTCGGCCCAGCCGATGGTGCCGCTCGCGGCGAGCCAGAAGCTGCCATTGCTGGCCGTGAACAGGGTCGCCGCGGCCGCGCCGATGGCCCCGAAAAGCCACAGGTCGCGACGCCGGTCGAGGGCCACGTGCAGCCCGTCGCGGTGCAGCACCACCGCGGCCAGTGCCGGCCCGAGCGTGTTGCCCGCCGCAATCAGGGCCGCGAGCCAGAAGGGCCTGCCCGACGCCAGTGCCACCAGCAGGCCCCCCGCGAAGACACCGGGCCACACGCCGACACCGAAGCGCAACAGGGCCGCCAGGGCGATGCCGATCGGCGGCCAGATCAGGGCGACACCGCCGTCGATCTGTGGTGCGGCCAAGCCGACCACGCCGCCCAGGACGATCGCTGCGATCACCAGGGAAACCCGCAGTGCCCACTGCGGCGCACTGAAGCGGCCGAGCAAGGCCACGGGGTAGCGGGAGATGCGTAGGTAGGACACGTTGGGTCGGCGGAAATTGTTCGTCACTGTAAGGGGTCTCGCGGCCCGCGTTGAAGCCAAAAAAAAGCCACCGCAAGGGTGGCGTTCAATCAGATTCTCGTTGTCCGGCGAAGCGGGCTCAAACGGCGAACTCTTCGATCTTTCGGCCGGTGGCCAGTGCGGCTTTTAACCATTTCGGCTGCAGGCCACGGCCGCTCCAGGATTCTCCGGTGGCTTTGTTCCGGTATTTCGCCGCGACCTTGTTTCCGCTTCGAGGCCCGGCCTTGGCACTGCTTTTCGCCGAAAGGTCGGAGATCGACAAACCATACTCGCTCATGAGGCTGCGGATTTTGGCGATCGCCTCGTTCCGGTCCTGCTTCTTCGCGAGTTCGATCTGGCGCTCCAGCGCTTCCTTCTGGGCAATCAAATCCTGCAGTGAAGCCATTTCAATTCCTCCGCTGAATCGAGAAAACCCGGGCTCGGGCACACCGATTGTATTCATGCACCCTGCGATCCCGCAAGGCAGCGTCGGAAAATACTCGTCGTTCCGGTTCAGGTCGAAGGCGGCACATACCCCGCCGGTTGTTCGGCGCCGTCGCCGAAGAAGAAATTCTCCATCTGACGCGCCAGATACTGCCGCGCCCGCTGGTCGGCGAGATTGAGCCGGTTTTCATTCACCAGCATGGTCTGGTGTTTCATCCACAGCGCCCAGGCTTCCTTGCTGACCGAGTTGTAGATTTTCTTGCCGAGTTCACCGGGGTAGGGCGCGTAATCCATGCCCTCGGCTTCTTTTTTCAGGTGAATGCATTGAACGAGACGTGCCATATTGGCCTCCTGGATAAACGATTCGGGGTTGCCGGCAAAGCCTCCGGCACAAGGGTCAGGCGAGTTTCTTGACCAGCACCTGCGAGCGCCGGTCCCAGTTGTATTTACGTTTGCGCGCTTCGGGCAGCCAGTCGGGGTCGACCTGTACGAAGCCACGCTTGATGAACCAGTGCATCGTGCGCGTCGTCAGCACGAAGATGCTGTCCAGCCCTATCGCTTTTGCGCGTTGTTCCACGCGCTTGAGGATGCGCTCGCCGTCGCCCTGGCTTTGCACCTGCGGTGAAACCGTCAGCGCCGCCATCTCGGCGGTCTTCGCTTCGGGGTACGGGTAGAGCGCGGCGCAGCCGAAGATCACGCCGTCATGTTCGATTACGGTGTAGTGGCCGATGTCGCGTTCGATCTCGGTGCGGTCGCGCTTGACGAGCGTGCCGTCGCGCTCGAACGG
>JAYVTD010000231.1:0-3587 GCA_043774765.1 Rhizobacter sp.
ATCGAGCGCGACCAGGTCGAGCGCGGCGTGATCCAGACGGCTTGAGTGCCGCCTGGCCGCTCCCAAGGCACTCGCAGCGCAGCACGAAGTGCGAAGGTATTCAAAGGAGTTGCAGCGATGAAACACGGAGCCGCCGCCACAGGCGCTGCGCGGCCGCAACGCGCCGACTGGACGATAGACCAGGGCTGGGCCAACTACAGCGCGCAGGACCACGCAGTCTGGCGCACGCTGTTCGAGGGCCAGAGCGCGCTGCTCCCCGGCCGCGCCTGTGATGCCTTTGTGGACGGCATGCGCCGCCTGCCGATGGAAGCTAATACCATCCCCGACTTTCGTGCCCTGAACGAAGTGTTGTTGCCGCGCACCGGCTGGCAAATCGTCGCGGTGCCCGGGCTGGTACCCGACGAAGTGTTCTTCGAGCACCTGGCGCACCGGCGCTTTCCGGCCGGGCAGTTCATCAGAAAAGCGCACGAGCTCGACTACCTCGAAGAGCCCGATGTCTTTCACGACGTGTTCGGCCACGTGCCGATGCTGATGAACCCGGCGATTGCCGACTACATCCAGGCCTACGGCGTCGGCGGCCTGCGAGCGAAGCAACTCGGCAAGCTCGCCCACCTGGCGCGGGTCTACTGGTACACGGTCGAGTTCGGCCTGGTGCAGCAAAAAGACGGCGTGCGCCTCTACGGTGCCGGCATCGCCTCGTCATTCACCGAGAGTGTGTTCGCGCTCGACAGCGCGTCACCGAATCACATCGGCTTCGATCTGGCGCGCGTGATGCGCACCGACTACCGCATCGACGACTTCCAGGAAAGCTACTTCGTGATCCGCAGCCTCGACGAGTTGCTGGCGCAGGCGAAGATCGACTTCGGCCCGCTGTACGAAGGCCTGGGCGACGGCATCGAACACCAGCCCGGCGACGTGCTGCCGAGCGACCACGTGATCGCACGCGGTGACGGCAGCCACCACGCCGCCCGACGCGCGAAGCTCAGTACGTGATGCCGTAGCGGTAGCCCTTGTATTCGAGCACCGCCGACTTGAGCCTGATCTGCTCGAGCGACAGGTTCGGCGCGAGCTTGTCGCCTTCGTGGAAGGTCTGGCCGTTGACGATCAGCATCCGGTTCGCCGGGTTCTGCGAGTACATCGCGCCACCCACGGCGAGCGTGGGCAGCTCGCGGCGGATCTCGTCGGGCAATTCGCTCAGCTGGTAGACCCGCGGTTCGGTGGCGGCGGGCACCGAGGCCTTTGAGGCCGCGGCCCGGGCCGCTGGCTGCGACGCCGCGCCCGGCGGCGGCTTGGCGGGCTTGGCCGCCGCCACTTTGGCCGGCGCCGGGCGGCTGGGTTCCGAGGCACGCGGCGGTGCGGGCACCGGTGCGGCCACGACGAGCGGCGCGGCGGCTGGTACCGGGGCAGGCACAGGGCTCACAGGCACAGGCACGGCCAGCACCGGCGCAGCGGCCGGCGGCCGTGAGTCGTGGCCCAGCAGCCACCAGGCGAGCACGGCCACCAGCACCAGCGCGAAACCCAGGCCGATCCACAGGCCGGGCCGGGCCGAGCGCGGCGCCTCGCTGTCGGCGTCGCCGAGCATCGCCGGCTGCGCGTGAATGCCCGGCACCGAACCGCGCTCGCGCTCGGCATTGGCCCGTCTCAGCGCGTCGAGGATGTAGGACATGTCAGTTCGGGAGCAGGCGCGGCTCGTCGACACCGGTGGCGTGGTTGAGCTGCATAAAGGTCGTGGGGCCGGCGATGCCGTCGGGTCGGAGGCCTTGCGCAAGCTGAAAAGCGAACACCTTGCCACGCAACGCAGCGTCGAAACGCTGCTCGGAGGCAGGCGGCGCGTCGCCCCGCAGCCGGGCGAGATCGGCCGCGAGCCGGTCGACGACAGGGCCGGTGCTGCCATCGGCGAGAACCTTGCGGTAGCCTTCTGGCGCGCGCCAGAAGGTGGCGAACTCGCCGCGCCACCACTGCGCCAGCGCCACCAGCGGCACGGCCTGCAGTGCACCGCCGATGCGCAGTGTTGCCGCTTGCGCGCTCAGGCCGACGAGCACCGCATAGACCGGCTTGTCGACGCCGACCTGCAGCGTCAGGATGCCGGGCCGCCCGAGCTGGCGAATCTGGGCCAGCGTGCTGGCGCTCTTGAAACACGGCACCTGCTGGCGTTGGGCCGCCGCGCACGGATCGGGATCGGTCAGATCGAGTTTCCAGGCCGGGGCGAGTTCGCGCCAGGCTTCTTTTTCGTCCTGGGTCAGGGCATTCACGGCCAACTCCAGGTCGGCGGCCGACAAGGCCGCCGCCGACGATGCGGCTGCGGACGCCGCAGCAGCCGATGCCGATGCCGATGCCGCCACGCTCGAGGCCGGCACCGACGGTGCTGCCGCCGCGGGCCTGGCCGCGCTCACCGCACTCGCCGCGCTCGCCGCGCTCGTCGGGCCCGCGGCCCTTCCCCCGAAAACCCAGCCCAGCCCAGCGAACAGCGCCGCACCCACGACCAGGCCGCCCAGCCCGACGGCTGCGAGCCCGAGCCGGCCGCGTGGCAACAGCGCGAGTTTGGGCTTGCCGAACACCTCAACGGCCGCCTTGTCGACGATCTGTGTGTCCACGCGCGCCTTGCCTTCGGCATACGCCCCCAGCAGCGCCCGGTCGCAGAGCAGGTTGATGCGCCTCGGCACACCGCGCGACAACTCGTGCACACGCTTGCGGGCCGGCCGGTCAAAGGGCAGCGGCCGGTTCAGGCCGGCCACCGTGAGGCGGTGGCGGATGTAGTGGGCCGTTTCCGATTCGGTGAGTGCGCCCAGGTGGTAACGCGCGATCACCCGCTGCGCCAGTTGCTCGAGCTCGGGGCGGGCCAGCATGTCACGCAGCTCGGGCTGACCGATCAGCACGATCTGCAGCAGTTTGCGCTCGCTCGTTTCCAGGTTCGTCAGCAGGCGCAGTTGCTCCAGCACGTCGGCCGAGAGGTTCTGTGCTTCGTCGATGATGAGCACGTTGTTCTGCCCGACCGCGTGGGTGCGCAGCAGAAAAGCGTTGAGCGGGTCGAGGTAGTCCTTGACCGTGGCCGTGCCGGGCGCGTGTTCGGGCAGCGCAATGTGGAACTCGTCGCACACCGACTGCAACAGCTCGGGCACCGTGAGCTTGGGGTTGAAGATGTAGGCGACGTTGCAGCGCTTGGGAATCTGCTCCAGGAAGCAGCGGCACACGGTCGTCTTGCCGGCGCCGATCTCGCCGGTCAGCAGCACGAAACCACCGCCGCCGCCCACGCCGTAGAGTAGGTGCGCCAACGCTTCGCGGTGGCGCTCGCTCATGAAGAGGTAGCGCGGGTCGGGAGCGATCGAAAACGGCTCCTGCTTCAGTCCGAAGAATTGCGCGTACATAGGCAGAGGATAGCGGTGTGGCCTTCAGGCCCGCCGCAGCGCTGTCACGAAGACATCGCTTCGCCGAGGCGCACGGCGCGCTCGGGCGCCCAGGCCGGGTTGAACCGGCACGCGCCTTTCGGGAACAGCAATACGACCGTCGAGCCGAGCAGGAAGCGGCCCATCTCTTCGCCCTTCTTCAAGCGCACCGGCGTGTCGGCGTAGCGCCATTCGCGCACCTGC
>JAYVTD010000232.1:0-2238 GCA_043774765.1 Rhizobacter sp.
TTGACGCTGGCTTCCGAGAACATCTTGACGATGGCTTCCTGGTCGATCCCTGCCTTGATCATTGTTCGTTCCTCTGTTGTTGGATGGTTGACGCGCTCACTGCATGTGCTGGCCGCCGTTGATCGCGATGTTCGCACCGGTCAGGAACGCCGCTTCTTCGGAGGCGAGGTAGATCACGAGACCGGCCACTTCCTCGGGCTTGCCCAGGCGCCCGACCGGGATCTGCGGCAGGATCTTCGTGTCGAGCACTTCTTTCGGGATCGCCGTGACCATCTTCGTGCCGATGTAACCCGGCGAGATGGTGTTCACGGTTACCCCCTTCTTGGCCACTTCGAGCGCCAGCGCCTTGGTGAAGCCGTGCACGCCGGCCTTGGCGGCCGAGTAGTTGGTCTGGCCGAACGCGCCTTTCGAGCCGTTGACCGAAGAGATGTTCAGAATGCGGCCCCAGCCGCGCTCGACCATGCCGTCGGCGACCTGCTTGGTCATGTTGAACAGGCTGTCGAGGTTGGTGCGGATCACGGCGTCCCAGTTCACCTTGTCCATCTTCTTGAAGGTGGTGTCGCGGGTGATGCCAGCGTTGTTGACCAATACGTCGACCGCGCCAGCCTTGGCCTGCACTTCGGCCACGGCCTTGGTGCAGGAGTCGTAGTCGGCCACGTCGCAGGGCACGGCCAGGATGTCGTAGCCGCGTGTTTTCATGTCGGCCACCCACTCGGCGTGTTTGGTGTTGCCGGGCGAGTAGGTCACCACGACCTTGTAGCCGGCATCGGCCATCTTGGTGGAGATTGTTTCGCCCAGGCCGCCCATGCCGCCGGTCACCAGAACCACTTTTTGTGCTGCCATTTTTCCAGTCTCCTCGTTGAGTGATGCAGAACAGAATGTCGTGTTGCCCCCGCCATTGCAACAGGTAGTGTCACGCCGCCCCATGGCACTCCGCAAGGGGTTCTGTCCTATGTGATGCGGCGTGATGTCGCCCCGGCACCGCGCCGGTGCGCTGCCGCTTCTTGCGGGCTGCGGGTTGACCGGCGTTTGATCTGCGTCATGCCCGCCGGGCGTGATTGGCCTTAGCCTGCCCAGATGCACCCGGAATTCGCGCTCCACCCAGGCAGCCCCGGGCCGTTGATCGACGATCCGGCCGAGCAGGCCGGCTTCACTTCGTGGCAACAAGACGCGGTCGGGCAGCGCATCGCCGAATCGCACTTCGCGCTGACCGGCCTCTATTGCGCTGCCTGTGCCGATGTGATCGAAAGTGCGTTGCGGGGCGAACCGGGCGTGCTCGGTGCCAGCGTCAATTACGCCACCCGGCGCGCCAGCGTGCGCTGGCATGCTGCACTCACCAAACCTTCGCAGATCGTCGCCGCTGTGGCCCGCGCCGGCTACGCTGCTGCGCCCGACCTGGCCGAGCCGGCCCGCGCGCTGCGCCAGCGCGCCTGGCGCGACGCGCTCTGGCGCCTGTTCGTCGCCGCCTTCTGCATGATGCAGGTGATGATGTACGCGGTTCCCGCCTACGTGGCCGAGCCGGGCACGCTGGCGCCCGACCTGCTGCGCCTGCTTCAGTGGGCCTCGTGGCTGCTGAGCCTGCCGGTCGTGCTGTTCTCGGCCGCGCCGATCTTTCGCGAGGCATGGCGCGGCATGCTGCAGCGCCAGGTGCGCATGGACCTGCCGGTGGCGATCGGCATCGCCGTCACCTTCCTTGCCAGCTCGGTCGCCACCTTCGCGCCCGACGCCGGGCTGGGCCAAGAGGTGTATTTCGACTCGCTCACGATGTTCGTGTTCTTCCTGCTCGGCGGGCGCACGCTGGCCTTGCGCGCGCAGAGCAGCGTGGCCGCGTCGCTCGAAGCCGCGCTGTCACGCCAGCCGCAGGCGGTGCGACGCGTCGAGGCCGACGGCAGTGTCACGCTGGTGGCGCTGCGTGCGCTGGGCGTTGGTGATCTTGTGCGGGTGCTGGTGGGCGAGGCCTTTCCGGCCGACGGCTGCGTCACCGAAGGCGAGACCCGCGCCGATGAAGCCCTGCTGACCGGCGAGTCGCGGCCCGTGCTCAAACAACCGGGCGACGCGGCGATCGCCGGCAGCCTGAACCTCGACGCGCCGGTCACGCTGCGGGTCGAGCGGATGGGGGCCGACACACGTTATGAAGCGGTGGTCGCGCTGATGCGCAGCGCACTCACGCAGCGCCCGGCGCTGGTGCGCGCGGCCGACCGCGTGGCGGTGCCGTTCCTGTGGGGCGTGTTGCTGCTC
>JAYVTD010000233.1:0-12923 GCA_043774765.1 Rhizobacter sp.
GGAAGGTGGCCAGCAGCACCCCGATGCACAAGGCGGCTACGGCGCCGTCACGCAGTGCGTGCGGCGCCGGAACGCAGTCGAGCCGCGGGTTGAAGCACAAGGCCATCAGGCAGCCGACCAGGATCGCATCGACCCGCGTGTCGGTCGCCATTGTCAGGTAGTTTTCAGAAGCGCCGTGCAGCACGAGCCAGCAACGCCAGGCGAGCACGGCAACGCACAGTGCGGCCAGCACCCAGGCCGAGGTTCGCACGCTGCGCCGGCGCAGCAGCCACGCCGCCAGCGGCGGATAGAAGAGGTAGTAGTGCTCCTCGATCGACAGCGACCAGATGACGCCCAGGCCGGCAGGCAGGCCGTGGAAGTCGTTCACGATCACGAAGTAGTTGCCGAAGTAGAGCAGCGCCGAAGCCACGCCGCCCCAGGAGAAGCGGCCGTCGATGAGCGACAGCCCTGCCAGCAGCGCCGCCGCCGCGACGACGACGATCAGCGGCGGCATCAGGCGCAGCAGGCGGCGCAGGTAGAAGCCGCGGTAGTCGATGCCGCCGCGCCGGCCCCGCTCGACGCGCATCAGCGTCGTGATCAGGTAACCGCTCAGCACGAAGAAGATCGTCACGCCCAGACCGCCGGGCACGATGTGCTCGAGGCCGCTGTGGGCGAGGAACACCAGCGCCACCGCGATGGCACGAACACCGTCCAGCGACGGGATCAGACCCACCGCGCTGGCTGCGGGCTCGGCGTCGCGTCTCATGGCATGGCCGCACGCGAGGCGTGCAGTGCAGTCGGGTCGGACAGGAACGGCGGCGTGACGGCGAGCGCCACGACAGGTTCGCCGTAGGCGGCGCGCAGCCGATGCTCCAGCACGCTGCGCGCCAGCGCGGTGGTCGTGAGCGTCATCAGCACGAAGTCGACGCTCTGGACCCCGAACCAGTGGGTCTCGGACAGGTTCGTGATCGCCTGCTGGAAGAACACCGCCAGGTACAGCGTGGCCTGCGAACGGTCGACCGCAAAGAGCTGCAGCGACTGCCGCACGTGGCTGACCGCGTAGGCGAACAGGCACACGAGGCCGGCCCAGCCCAGGTCGTTGACGATCTCAAGATAACCGTTGTGCGCCGACCCCGGGTAAAACGATCCCATGCGGCGCACGAACTCGTAAGACTCGGTCCCCGAGACCGGCCCGGCAGTCCAGTAGGCTGCGTAGCCGGTTCCGAACAGCGGACGCAGCGCGATGTGGTCGGACAGGATGGCCCAGATCTCGGTGCGGCCGGTGAACGAGTTGTCCTTGCTGGTCAGCGCGGTGATGGGCGCCATCAACGTTCCGGAGCCGGGGATCAACCCCAGGATCGCGAGCGCGTACAGCAGGAGTATGCCGACCATCACCACGACCATCGTCGGCACGTAGCGTGCGAGTGCGTGCGGCGCACGCAGCGAGACCACGAGAAAAACGATGACGAAGATACTCGCGGCGAGCGAGGTCGAGCTGCGCGACAGGATCAGGCACGTGGCGGCGATCGCGGCGCCCGCCAGCGCCGGTAGCAGGCCGACCTCACGGCCAAGCCAGGCGTGGCACCAGAAGATCAGCGACAGGCATGCCAGCGCGCCCAGCCCGTTCTTGTGGTTCGCCAGACCCCGCCATGCGCCGGCGAGTTCACTCGCGGTCTGGCGATGGATGGCGAACTCGGGAAAGACCAGGCCGAAGACGATCGAGCCGAGCAAAACGAGGCTGAGCGCAGGCCGAACGACGTTCTGGAAACGCCGCGCATGCCAGGCGATCAGCACGAACGCGATGCACGCCAGCACGATCGTGATCAGGCGCACCAGGCGCCGCGCGCTCAGACCCGGGTCGATCGACCAGCCGATGCTGGCGACCGCGAGCGCGACGAAGACGAGCAGGAAAGGGTTGACGGTGCGCAGCAGCAGCCAGGCCAGCCCGCCCCGCCAGACGATGATCAAGGTGCTAGACGCCAGCAGCGCGAGCCACAGCATGCGGCTCGTGGCCCCTCCCGACGCCGGCGAGCCGACCGAAGTGAGCGCGCCGTAGTCGAGCCCTTCGGGAAGGATCATGAGGGCGATCAGAACCCACATCAGGGCGGCCAGCGCGAAGCCGTGCCGGTCGTCACGCAACCAGGATTCCGCTTCGTCGCGGGGTGAATGGGGTTCTCTCGACTGCATCTGGGCACCGCAACCGGTCGGGGTCAGAAGTGGTTGATCACGGCACCCAGGATCTGCGAACGCGTAGCCGCCAGGCGCCGCAACATGTCCTTCATGTCCGCGGACGGCGTGTGTTGTGCGCGGCTGAGCGCCAGCACGCGCCCGACCAGCCTGGCCACCGCCAGGCCGTCCGAGAAATGGCTGACCGGCGCCGTGTCGATCACGACGAATTCGAAGTCCCGGCGCCATTCGTCGATGATCGCGGCGAAGCGGCGGCTCGAGAGCAGTTCGAGCGGGTCTTTTGGCAGCACACCCGCCGTCAGCAGCGACATGCGCGGCAAGCCCCACACGGCCTGGAGCTCGGCCGGTTCGCCGTGCGCGATGGCCTGCGCCAGCCCCTGATGGTTCTGGGCGCCGAACAGCACATGCTGCTGCGGTCGCCGCATGTCGGCGTCGACCAGTAAGGTCGGGTGGCCGGTCTGCGCAAAGGCAATGGCGAGCTCGGCCGCGAGCACGGAGCGCCCCTCTCCCGCGCAGGGGCTGATCAAGGCGATGATGTCGCCGCGGTCGAGCGATTCGCGCCGCAGCAGCAGTTCGGTGCGAAGCGCCCTGATCTTCTCGCAGTGCGGATCGCAGGGATCGTGCGCCATGATGAGCCGGGAGGTCGGCTGCAACGTCCGCTCGGCGGGCCTCAGTTCGGCCACCGGCCGCACTGGCGGGTCGGAGTCGTCAAGGCGCGCCAGGTGCGCCGGCGGCACGTGCGGGCCGGCGGGACGCGCACTCACAGCACCACCCTGCTGGGCAGCCGACCGAACTCCGCCAGGACCGGCACACCGAACTGGCGTTCGATGTCGTCGCGGCAACGTACGCGCCGGTTCAGCAACTCCCAGAGCATCGGAATCAGCAAGGCGAGCAGACCCGCAGCGAACGCGCCCAGTGCCCAGCCGAGCAACACCCGCGGCTTGCTCGCCTTGAGCGGCGTCGTCGCGCGGCTGACCAGGCTGACATTGGCGACGCGCCCGCCCGAAGCGAACATGATCTGGTCGTAACCTTCAAGCGCACGCTTGTAGACGGTTTGTGCTGATTCGAGCTCGAGCAGGTACTTGGCCGATTCGTCCTGCAGCCGGCTCTTGGCCAGCACGCGCGCACGCTGATCGTCGGCCGCTCGTTTGAGGCCCTGTTCCTGCCGTTGCGCCATGTTCAGGCTCGAGCGCGCGTTGTCGGTGTAACCCTTCAGCGTCGACGCCAGCGCGCGCCGGGTGGCGTCGACCTGCATCTTCGTTTCGATGATGTCGGGGTGGATCGGCGTGTACAGCCGGGTGAGCTGGGCGAGCTTCAGTTCCTGCGCCGCGAGCTGCGCTTTCAGATTCTGCGTGTCGGAGGAAGCGATCACCTGATCGCTCACCGACTGATCCTGCACCGCCCGTGCTTCGGCCGCGCGGCGCACGTTCTGCGCCGCCAGCAGCCGCTCGTCGAGCGTGCCGAGAAGCAACACGTCGACACTGCTCTTGCTGCCTTCGCCGATCAGGTTGTTGCGCTGATGGAAGGCCGTGACTTCCTTCTGGGCCTGGTCGACCTTGGACTTGAGTTCGTTCAGCTGCTGCGAGTAGCGCTTCGCCCGCTCACCGGGAGGCGCCGCGGCACGCGCTGCGTCTTGTTCCTTGTACACGTCGGCCACCGAGTTCGCCACCTGTGCCGCTTCATCAGCGTCGCTCGAGGAGAACACCACGTAGATCAGCTGGCTGCCGCGCTGACTCTGGTACACCGCGAGGCCCTTGGCCATCTGGGCCGCAGCCCATTCGCGCAGGGTACCGCTATCGCCGCGGTAGCCGCGCGCATAGTCGGGCTTGTCGGCGAGCTTGAGGCGGTCGACAACGGCCAGCAGCAGCTCCGGAGTCTGCATCAGCTCGACCTGGGTCGCGATGTAGCTGCCCAGCTGCCCGACCGGAAGCTCCTTGCCGTTGAGCGGGTCGTTGACCTCGTAGTTCACCATCAGCGCCGCCGTGGCCGAGTAGGTGCGCGGCCAGAACTTCAGGGCCAGCGCGGTGACGCAGAGAACGACGACCACGATCAGCGTGCTGATCCCGCGATGGGCCCAGACGATCGAGAACCACTGCGACGGCGACAGGCCG
Source organism: Rhizobacter sp. (assembly GCA_043774765.1). Classification (GTDB taxonomy): domain Bacteria; phylum Pseudomonadota; class Gammaproteobacteria; order Burkholderiales; family Burkholderiaceae_C; genus LMDS01. Next base: position 4,278 of record JAYVTD010000233.1, read on the forward strand.
GGGCGAACGAAGTCCCGTGGAATGAGCGGTGTCACGAAGGACAGGGGGCGCTCTCGGGTTGCCAGCGGAAGATCGGTCATGAGGACACACCTGTTCAGAACAACTGCAGACAAACGTTGAAGACCTCGTCTGCACCAATAATGCAAACGTACTGGCTGCACTGTCCCGGGCCGCCCAAGCCGTGCCAGGTTGCGGCCCATTCGAGCGCTCCGCCGGTGGAACCGTTTGTATCGCGGTGTACGCGCCGCGTCTGTGCGCCACCGAACAAACTTGCAACGCGCGAACGGGTCAGTGCAGGGCCCCGGGTTCGGTGAGCTGATTCCGCGAAGCTTCCACCTCTGCCTGCATGGACGAAACGTTTGCACCCGATCGCCTTCGCGGGCGTCGCCGCAACGCGGCCCAGAACCTGGCGATCAAGCCGCGATCCGACCACGGCCTGTCGACGCCATCACGAACCAGCTCCGGCTCGTCCCAGGGAATGTCGTGGTGTGCCGAGTGAAGGTAAGGGCTGGCGGGGTTGCGCCTCAACTCACCCGGAAACAGCGCGACCACATCCTGCTCGATAGGCTCGCGCCACGCCAGCGGCGTTCCGGACAGCTGTGCGCACAGCGCCGCAGGCAGGTCGTGCCCAGGCCCGAGGGGAAGGTGACAGATCGGCGTGGCGCGAGGGTTCATCTCGATCAGGAAGGCTGCGCCGGTCGACTCCTCCAGAACGAAGTCGACGCCCCACAGCCCCGACAAACGAAGCCGCGCGACGAGCCGGGCGACGGCATCGTTCATCTCGTCGTTCTCGATGACACGAACGACGGTCGCCGGGCCGGTCAGGTGTTGGGTCTCGACCGCCGCCACGCTCGTGCCTGCGAGCACCCGACCCTGCCAGCAGGCCACGGCCCGGTTGGCGGGTGTGCCCTGGATGAAGTCCTGCAGCGTGACGGTGGGCCGTTCCGGCTTGAGCAGGTTCAGCAACTGCGCGGCGTCGCGGTCGAGCAGCATGCGCGCCGCCGCGTCGAGCACCGATGGGCCGGCTGCCATGGCGTCGAAGACGCGCTTTGCTTCGTCTTGGCCGTGCACGATCGCCACCCCCTGACCACCCCAGGTGGCGTCGATCTTGATGACCGCCGGCAGGCGGTGCTGCAGCAGCCACGCCTGGAGGCCGGTCGCTGTGGCGACCAGCTCGGTGGCTGGAATCCGGATGCCCTCTTGCGCTGCCAGTTCCATCAGCCGCCCTCTTGCCGTCGCCAGTGCACAGGCCTCGGGTGTGCCCAGCGAGCGCACCAGCAAGGCCCGCAGTCCAGCCGAGGTCGGGTCGGCGGATTGGTACAGCCGAGTCAACTGCACCGCCGCGTTGTCATCGCACGGAATGACCAGGTCGGGCGTGGCCGACTCGATGGCGGCACGCAGCGACGCGAGCGGCCTCAGCAGCGAATGGGTGTGCACACCGTGGATTCCTCGGATGTGCGCGACCGGGTGCTGGCGCGGGCAAACGGCCTCGACGTGGCAACCCAGATCGGCGAACACCATGGCGAGACGCGCGGCGACAGGCCAACGCAAGGTCGCGGTGAGAAGAACACGCGGGGGCGCTTGCAGGTGCGCCGAGGGGCCGCCCGGCGCGCCGTCGCGCGCCGGCCACACCCCCGACTCGCGGGGGTCGGACCCGCGCGCTGAGACCTGGGAGACATGAGGCATTCGCATGCACTGGCCGCGAGGGCTCACTGGTGCTGATTCATTTCCGTCAGAGGTCGGCCGCGACCCGAGCAGACACCGCGCACCAGCCGAAGCGTCAGCGCAGGTCATGTGATTAGAGCAACGCACTTTGCGCCGGGTTGCTGCCGATGTCTGTGCGCCACCGCACTCAGTTCGACATCGCACAGACGCGCTTGGCAACACGCCCTAGTGTCGCCAGCATGACAACAGAACACACCGCAACCATAGCTCCGACGGCAGGGCTTGCACCCCGGCGGTTGCGCAATGACCCGATGCTTTTCATCAGCGATCTGCTGCCGCTGATCGACTTCGTCTGCATCTTTTTTGCCACCTCGATCGGCACATGGCTGTGGTTCGGATCGGCACCGGCCTATGGGCCGGTGCAGGGCGTCGGGGACGGCATCGCGCGTGCAGCACTGTTCGGTTCCGTGCTGGCGCCTTTCATCCTGTACGACAAACAGTTCGGCATCACTGCCAGCCAGGGGCGCTTCTCGGCCCTGGTGCGCTCCCATGCGCTGCGGTTCTCGATCCTGGTCGCCGTGCTGCTGACGCTGGGCGTGCTGGGTGAAACCTTGGCCGACCTTCCCACACGCTGGCTGGTCGCGTGGGGCGTGGCGGGCCTGATCATGACCTCGCTGATCCGCCTGCTGGCGGCGAGCCACCTGCTGCGTCTGCAGCGGCAAGGCGGCTTGGCCGAAGTGGTCGCGGTGGTCGGGACCGGGCCGCTGGCGCAGAAGCTCGTCCATGAGCTGGGTCTGGCGAGGCCGCACCGGATCGAGCTGCTGGGTGTCTTCGACGACCGATTGGTCGCCAATCGGCACGGCACGATCCAGCCCGCGGGAACGGTCGCGCAACTGATCGAGCTGGGCAAGACCCGCCGCATCGACTGGATCGTGATGACGCTGCCGGCCGAAGCGCCAGGACGGCTGCTGTCGACGGTTCAGCGCCTGCAGACCCTGGCGGTGCCGATCGGACTGTGCCCTCAGCACGTCGGTGCCGCAGCGCCGCGACGCAGGATCGACTACATCGGCGAGTCGGTGCCGATGGACCTGCTGTGCGAGCGGCCCATCGAGCGCTGGAATGCGGTGATCAAAGGCGCGGAAGACATCGTCCTCGGCGCCTTGATCACGATCCTGCTGTTGCCGCTGCTTGCCGTGATTGCGCTCGCTATCCGGATCGACGGCCCCGGCCCGATCCTGTTCAGGCAGCGCCGGCACGCGGTCGACAACCGCGAGTTCCACATCTACAAGTTCCGCACGATGCACACCGCACCGGCGGCTGCCGGGGCGGGCCTTCAGCAGACATCGCGTAACGACGCGCGGGTGACACGGGTCGGCCGCTTTCTGCGCCAGTGGAGCCTGGACGAACTGCCGCAACTCTTCAATGTGCTCGAAGGAACCATGTCCTTGGTCGGCCCTCGGCCGCACGCGACCAACATGCGCACCGAAAGCCGGCTCGGCGAAGAGATCACCGGCGAGTACGCCCACCGCCACCGAGTCAAACCCGGCATCACGGGCTGGGCACAGGTCAACGGTGCGCGCGGCGCGACCGATACCGAAGCCCAGTTGCGTCGGCGGGTCGAGCTGGACCTGTACTACATCGAAAACTGGTCGCTGCTGCTGGACCTGAAGATCCTGCTGATGACGGCCGGTGTGGTCGTCAAGCGCACCAATGCGTTCTGACGAAGCCACCATGAAGCCGCTTCAGGCCGACCGCTCCCGTGCCTTGGGCGACCCCACCGCAGGGCCGCGCCTCGGTCACAACCTGGTATCGATGAGCAGCGACCTGTCGCTGCTGCTTGACCCGCTGTGCCTGTTCGGCGCCGCCGCGCTGGCGACGTGGCTGCACGTGCACTGGTTCGCCATGCCGACACTGCCCGCGGGCTTCGACGGCGCGATCCAGGTGGCGGTGCTGCTGGCCGCCGTGCTGGCGACCTGCATGCTCTACGACCCGCAGTTCGGCGCGAGCGCGAGTCGCGGAGAGACGGGCAGGCTGGTTCAGTCGCATCTGCTGCGTTTCCTGGGCTTCGCTGCGCTGCTGCTGACCCTGGGCGTGGCCGCGCACGCACTCGGTAACTTTCCACCGGTCTGGCTGGCTCTGTGGTTTGCGATCGGGCTGACCGCGACGCTGGGTGCACGCATGATCGCGGTGTGGTCGTTGCAACGTCTGCAGCGTCACGGCGTGCTGACCGAAGTGGTCGCCGTGGTCGGCACCGGCCCGCTCGCCGACCGCTTCGTCGAGATGCTTCGCCGCACCCGGCCCCACACGGTCGAGGTGCTGGGGCTCTTCGACGACGAATCACCCGACGCTGCGGCCGGGTGCGAACGGCCCGTCGTTCGCACGCTCGAGTGCCTGATCGAGCTCGGCCAGGCCCGCAGGATCGACTGGATCGTGCTGGCACTGCCGGCATCGGCCGAACCGCGCATGCCGTCGATCCTGCAGCGCCTGAAGACCTTGTCGGTGCCGATCGGGCTGTGCCCGCAGCACGTGGCCGTGTCGTTGCCGGTGCATGCGGTCGCCTACGTGGGCGAAACGGTTCCGGTCGGTCTGATGGACGATCGATCGGCGGCCGCATGGCTCGGGCTGCGCGATGCCGACGAACCCGCGCTTCCGCGCTGGATGGGCACGGTCGGCCTGTTCACGCTCGCCACCGCCCGCGCGCTCTGGGCGATCGGCGCCGAAGCCTTGCGCACGCCGGCGCCGCGCCGCGCCGGAAAGCGCGTGATCGGATTCGATGCCTACGACCTCGACGGCTTCGTCGACGTGGCCGAGCGCTTCGGTCAGGACAGCTTCGGGTATGCAGTCACCGCGAACGCCGACCACCTGATCCGCCTCGACGACGACGCATCGTTCCGCGCGCGCTACGCCGCCGCCGACTACGTGCTGCTGGACAGCCGCTTCCTGTCGAAGCTGCTGCGCGCCACCCGCGGCATCCGGCTCCCGGTCTGCGCCGGCAGCGACCTGACAGCAGCACTGTTTCGCGATGTCATTGATCCCGACGATACGCTGGTGCTGATCGGCGGCAGCGAACAACAGGCCGGCCAGCTCGCCGCGCGCTACGGGCTGCGCGGCCTGGCCCACCACAACCCGCCGATGGGCTTCATCCACGATCCGCAGGCGGTAGAGGACTGCCTGCGTTTCATCGAAGCCCACAGCCCGTTCCGTTACTGCCTGCTCGGCGTGGGCGCACCGCAGCAGGAAGCGCTCGCGCATATGCTCAAGGACCGCGGGGTGGCGCGCGGGCTGGCCTTGTGCATCGGCGCCTCGGTCAATTTCCTGACCGGGGAAGAGCGCCGCGCTCCCGTCTGGATGCAACGCGGCGGCCTCGAGTGGCTGTTTCGCCTGCTGCAGTCGCCGGGCCGTCTGGGCCACCGCTACCTGGTGCGCGGGCCGCGTGTGTTCGCGCTGCTGCGCCGCGCCGAGATCGTGCTGCGGCATCCACCGGCGCTGCTGCGTCTCGTGCCGCCGTCGGCGCCCGCGCCCCTCGACGCGATCGAATCGACGGGAACCGGCGGCCGCGCCCATTGCGAGCGTGACGGCTGAAGATTCACTGCTGCCAGCGTGGCTGCAGGCGGCCTTGCGCGTCGAAGCGGTAGCGGCCGTCGAGCCAGCCCTGGCCGAACAGGATCAGCACCTGGTCGTAGTAGTTGACCGGCGCGCCGCGCCGCGCCGCCTGCCCCGCCGCACGCACACGTTCGAGCTGACGCTGCAGCGTCGGCTGGTCGCCGATCGCGCTCAGGAATGGCAGCATCGCGCCCGAAAACCCGGTCGGCGAGTAGTCGGAGCGCGCCGCGATGCCGGTTGCCGGGTCGACCTTTTCGGGCGGAGCGCCGAGCTTGCGCGTGAGCTCGGCGTACGGCGCCAGGCGCGTCAGCAGGGCCTCGTTGCCCGGCGCCGACATGCCGGCCCAGAGGTAGACCCGGATCCCGTCGTAACTCGCTGACGGTGCCAGCTCGGTGTCGGGCATCGCGCGGCCCGTCGAGTCGACCACGACGTTGTCGGGCGCGATGCCGGCGGCGAAGATCTGCGGTGCCATGCGCATGTAGCCGTCCCAGATCGGCTGCCACGGCCCTTGCGGATCGGTGGCTGCGAAGTGGCGGAACATGAAGCCGGGCAGGTAGCTCGGGTTGATGCGAAAGCGCCCGTTGCCGAGCGTGAAGCCCACCGCTCCCGACAGCAGCACCGGCCCGCTGGCGCCGGCCTGTGCGATCTCGTGCTGCTTGACCTGGGCCAGCAGCTTCCGGCCCGTTGCGGCGTAGCCCGGCGCCTTCCACAGGCGCGCCGCTTCGAGCAGGCTGTAGGCCATCCACAGGTCGGCGTCGGAGGCGCTGTTCGGGTCCTTGACGCCCCAGCTGCCGTCGGCCTTCAGGCCCCACAGCCACGCCGGCAACCGGTCGCCGAGCTGACCCGAGGCCAGGTTGTCGGAACTCCACTTCAGCACCGTGTCGAAGCGCGCCCGGTCGTTCGCGACCAGCGCCAGGAACAGTCCGTACGACTGCCCTTCGGACGTGCTCTTGCGATCGAACGTGATGTCGATGATGCGGCCGTCGGCCTGCATGAAGCGGGCGACGAAGTCGTTCCACTCCGGCCAGTCCGACGCTGCACCGGCCGGCGCGCAGGCACCGGCCAGAGCCCACACCAGCAGGCTTCTCCGCCTTGATCGATCAGCACGCATCATGTTCAGCTCCTTGGGGCGCGCGTGGCAACGGCTGCAACGTGCGAGCGCGCACGCTAGTGGCCCTCGGGCATCCCGTCTGTGCGCTTGCGCACCCAGCGAGCGAACGGTGCCCTACCGAACAGACCGGCGCTCCGTCCGCGGCCACACTGTGCGGCAGACACCACCACCCAACACCGTGACCCCTTTTCTCGCACCCACCAGGACGGCACCGTTGCGCGTGCCGCCGCCCGAATGATCATCGACGCGGCCTGGCCGTTCTTCGTGACGATGGCCGTGGTGATGGGCCTCGCCGCATCGCCGCTGTTCCGTTTCCTCGACGAGGTGCATGACCCGCAGGCGCGCTCTTCCACGATCGACGGGCTGCGCGGCTTTCTTGCGCTCGGGGTGTTCGGCTGCCACCTGGTCGTGAACCATCAGTTCATCGAGACCGGCGTCTGGTCACCGCCTGATTCGCGCTTCTATGCCTTGCTGGGGTCGGTCGGTGTCTCGCTCTTCTTCATGCTGACCGCGTTCCTGTTCTGGGGCAAGTTGTTGCGCTCGCAAGGTCGGCCGCGTTGGGCGGCGCTCTACACCGGCCGGCTGTTCCGGATCGGGCCGCTGTACCTCGCGGTCGTGACCGTAATGCTCGCCGTCGTGTTCGCCAGCACCGATGCCGAACTGCGCGAGCCTGGCGGGGCCGTCGCCAGCTCGGTGCTGCAGTGGCTGGCCCTCGGCTGGATCGACACCCAGCCCGATGTCAACGGCTACGACGCGTCGCACCTGGTGGCCGGCGTGACCTGGACACTCTGGTACGAGTGGGTGTTCTATGCCTCGCTGCTGGCCCTGGCCGCGTTCGCCCGGCCGCGGGTGCATCTGCCGTTCGTGCTCGGCGCCCTGCTGTCGTGCCTGGCCATCAAGGCACTCTGGCACGTCAGCGCCGCGGGCTTTGCCGCGCTCTTCGCGATCGGCATGCTGGTGGCTTCGCTGCTGCACGAGAAGCGGCTGCCGCGCCTGCCCCCGAACGTGTCCTCCGCGTTGGCGCTGCTGATCATGGGCGGCATCCTCGTGGGCTCGCGCAGCGGCTACGGCACGGTGACGGCTTTGTGGCTGGCGGCATTCGCCTTCCTCGTCTGTTCCGGAACGTCGATCTTCGGCTTGCTGAACACGACAGCGGCGCAGCGCCTCGGCCGGATCAGCTACAGCCTGTACCTCGTTCACGGGCTCGTCATCGCGCTCGTTTTTCGCATCGACCCGGTGCGTGATTTCGCGATGGCGTCGCCCCTGTCGTACTGGGCGGTGGGCGCAGCCTGCGCGTTCGTGCTGCTCTTGGCCGCGGCGCTGAGCTACTTGTTCATCGAAAGGCCTGGCATTGCGCTCGGCGCGTCGCTGATCGCGCGCGGCAAGCTGTTCGGCGCCCGACGTGCCACGCAGCGCCTGTCGAACCCGGGATCAGGCCGGGACCGGCCGACGCCTGCGCAGCAACAGCGCCGCGGCCAGTAAGGGCACGCTGTAGACCAGTTCGAACCCGCCGCCGCCGGTATCTTCCGACGACGCTGACGCATCCGCTGCCGTCGCCGAGTCGACGCTGAACGCGGTGGCGCTGAACGCGACCGACGACGCACTGAAGATGCCGATGGCGCCGGTCGTCGCCCCGGCGGGGATCGTCACCGCCAGCTGCGTGTCGCTGATCACCGTGAGGGCGGCGTTCTTCTGCGCGCCGACCGAGGCCACGCTCGTGCCGCTGAAGCCGCTGCCGGTGACGGTAACGACCGTGCCGACGGGGCCCGAACTCGGCGAGAACCTCATGATGCCGATCTGTGCGTTGCCCGGGGCGCCCGGCGTCGCGGCCACGGGTGTGGTCGCAGGCGTGGTCGAACCCGCCGTGGTGGCGACGCCCCAATGCTTCTGCAGCAAGGCGTGCTTGTCCGCCCGCACCTTCAGCGCGTCGTCGAGGATGCCGCCGGTGTCGCCGCTGTTCGGCGTGTAGCACCAGAAGAAGCTGCTGCGAATGCCCTTGGCGAGCAGGTAGTCGACGAAGGCGTTCTGCCAGGCCACGTCTTGTTGACCGCCTGTTCCCGAGCCGTACTTGCCGCCCCACTCGCCGACCACGATCGGGTGCTTCTTGGAGAACTGGCCGAACAGTTCTTCCCAGTCGTCGGCCAGGTTGTTGGGGTAGTTCGCCGCGCCGAACGAGGACTTGGGGTAGACGTCGGGGCCATAGGTGTGCGGTGACAGCACCAGCTTGTCGTTGGGGATGTCGAGCGGCTGGTAAGCCTGGGGCTGGA
>JAYVTD010000234.1:0-26258 GCA_043774765.1 Rhizobacter sp.
GTCTTCGCCTGGGTGCGGCGCGACGCTGCCGGCGCTCAGATCATCGTCGTCAGCAACCTCACGTCGGTGCCGCGAGTCGGCTATCGCCTTGGCGTGCCTGACGTCCCGGGCGTCTGGCACGAGGCCCTCAACACCGACTCGAGCTACTACGGCGGCAGCAACCTCGGCAACGGTGCTTCAGCACTGCATGCCGAGGCGGTGCCCGCGCACGGCCGGCCGCGCTCGATCGTGCTCACACTGCCGCCCTTGGCCACACTGTTTCTGATTCCGGATTGACACGCGCTCACCATGAACCTGCAACAACGCGCCGCAGGCATCCTGCTGCACATCACCTCCTTGCCCGGGCCGCACGGCATCGGCGACTTCGGCCCCGAGGCCTACCATTTTGTCGAATGGCTCCAGCGCGCCGGCCAGCGCGTCTGGCAGTGGTTGCCGACGACACCGATCGGCCCCGGCAATTCGCCTTATCAAAGTTTGTCGGCCTTTGCCGGCAGCCCGTTGATGGTGGCGCTGGAGCCGCTGATCGAGCGCGGTTGGCTGGCAGCGCCGACGCTGCCTGAGGGCGGGTTCACGGCGGGGCGGGTCGAGTTCGAGCGCGTCGTGCCCTGGCGGCTGGCACAACTGCGCCGCGCTGCGGCCGGCTTCTTTGCCGGTGCATCGGCCGCCGAGCGCCAGCACGTCAAGGCCTGGTGCAGCGCCGAAGCGAGTTGGCTCGACGACTACGCGCTGTTCATGGCGCTGGAGACCGAGCACGCCGGCGCGCCCTGGTGGACTTGGGCCCCGCCGCTGCGCCACCGCGATGCCGACACCATCACCGCCGCGCGGCGCGCGCACGTCGACGAGATCAACTTCTGGTGTTTCGTGCAATGGTGCTTCGACAACCAGTGCGCGGCGCTGAAAGCCCACGCCAACGCACGCAGCGTGGCGATCATGGGCGACCTGCCGATCTTCGTCGCGCACCACAGCGCCGATTGTTGGACCCGGCCCGACCTGTACCTGCTCGATGACGACGGCCAGCCCACCGTCGTGGCCGGTGTGCCGCCCGACGACCTGGGGCCGCTCGGCCAACGCTGGGGCAACCCCCTGTACCGCTGGGACCGCATGGGCGCCGAAGGTTTCGCGTGGTGGACGGCGCGCGTCAAACGTGCGCTGACCCAGGCCGACGTGTTCCGCATCGACCACTTTCGCGGCTTTGCCGGCTACTGGGAAATTCCGGCCGCGAGCCCGACCGCACGCGAAGGCCGCTGGCTGCGCGGCCCGGGGCAAGCACTGTTCGATGCGATTGCCGCCGAGCTCGGACCGCTGCCCATCATTGCCGAAGACCTCGGCTTCATCACGCCCGACGTGCACGCGCTGCGCGACGGCTGCGGCTTTCCGGGCATGAAGATTCTGCAGTTCGCGTTCGGCGGCGACGCCGAGCAAGAGTTCCTGCCGCACATGTTCGAGCGCAATGTGGTGGTCTACAGCGGCACCCACGACAACGACACCGCCCGCGGCTGGTGGGACAACACGTCCGACGCGCAGCGCCGCTTCGCCGGCACCTACCTGGCCTGCGCAGCGCACGATGTGCACTGGGCGATGATCCGCGCCGCGTGCAATTCGGTCGCCAACATCGCGGTGTTCCCGTTGCAAGACGTGCTCGGCCTGGACAGCACACACCGCATGAACACGCCCGGCACGCTGGGCGACCCGAACTGGACCTGGCGTTTTGTGTGGGACCAGGTCGGCGCCGAGCCGGCCCGTGTGCTCGGGCTCGTCAGCGCGGCCAGTGGGCGCGCGCCACTCGAACTCTTGGGCATCCCGACCCCGCCGAAGGGCGCGGTCGCGCACTACTGACGACGATAGGCCCGCGTCACCGACTGAAAGCCAGGCACCAGCCTTCGGCCGGCACGGCCAGGCGCAATGTGGCGGCGTTGCAAGGGATGCGGCCGCCGTGTCAACGACAATCGGCGCTTGCAAACAGCTTCGGTGCGCGGGTTGCGCAAGCGAACATGACACTGTCACTATCGCCCATCATTGCGGGCGCCTGGCGCATGGCCGACTGGGGCCTGTCGGCGCAACAGCGTGTGCGCTGGATCGAAGAAAACATCGATCTCGGCATCAGCAGCTTCGACCACGCCGACATCTACGGCGACTACCGGGTCGAAGCGTTGTTCGGTGAGGCGCTGGCACTCGCGCCGACGTTGCGCGCCAGGCTGCAACTAGTGGGCAAGTGCGGGATCAAACTCGTTTCGCCGGCTCGACCTGAGCATGCGATCAAACACTACGACACCTCGGCGGCGCACGTGCAGGCGTCGGTCGACGCTTCGCTGAAGGCACTGCGCAGCGATCACCTCGACCTGCTGCTGATCCATCGCCCCGACGCACTGCTCGATGCCGACGCGTTGAGCGCCGCCTTCGAGGACTTGCGTCGCGCCGGCAAGGTCTTGCACTTCGGCGTCTCGAACTTCACGCCCGCTCAGCTCAGCCTGCTTCACCGGCGTTGCCCGCTGGTGACGAACCAGATCGAACTCTCGCCCTTGCACCTGAATCCGCTGCACGACGGAACGCTCGACCAATGCCAGGAGCTGGGCCTGCGGCCGATGATTTGGTCGCCGCTGGCCGGCGGCCGTGTGTTCACGGGCAGCGATGCAGTTGCGCAGCGCGTGCGCGACGCCTTCGGTGTGATGGCCGCCGAACTCGGCGTGTCGGTCACCACGCTCGCTTATGCCTGGGTGCTGCGCCACCCGAGCCGCCCGTGGCCGATCGTCGGCTCGCGCCGTATCGAGGTCGCACGCGACGCGGTGGCGGCGCTCGCTCTGCGACTCGATGCGCAGCAGTGGTACCGCATCTGGAGCGCCGGCGCCGGCCACGAGGTGCCTTGACGCAGTAGTGAGCCTTGGCGTAAGGAGATAGCCACGGCGCCGACTAATCTTGCAAGCGCAGCTCGCAGCCCAAGCCGCCGCCAACGCTTGACAACTCTGTCCATCATCAACCGTGCTTCCAAGGAGACATTCCCATGCGTTTCACGCACCCCCTCGTCGTCGCCGCCCTGATCGGCTTCAGCCTCGTTGCCTTCGCGGGCGGCGACTACACGACCGAGAGCCAGAAGGTCGATCAAATGATGGCCAAGACCAAGATGCTGCCTTCGACCACCGACGAAGCGCGCAAGCTGCGCGCCGACGCCGACCGAATGATGAAAGAAGGCAAAGAGAAAGAAGCCATGGAACTGCTCGTGCAGGTCAAGACCCTGCTCGGAATGAAGAAGTAGTCGTTCGCACCCGCGCCGGCATCGATCAGCGCGTGAGCTTCAGCGCCAGCACTTTTTGCGCAACGCATGCGCCTTGAACTTTCCCGCCTTCGACGCCGCTGCGAAAGTGGATGCCGGCGTACAGACGCGACAGCGCGGCCTCGTCGGCAGCGGCCTTGAAGCTCTTGAAGCTGCGCGGGCCCCAGCCACGGTCGTTGTGCGTGTTGTCGGTGAAGGGCGTGGTGGCACCGAAGTTCGCTGCCATCACGGCCGCCGCCGCGCTCGACTGGCTTGAGTGGCCTGAGGGGTACTCCGGAAACGGCGGCGTGTGCATCAACGCGGGCACCCAATTGCTGTCGATCACCAGCTGCACATAAGTCACCGGGCGCAGCAGGTTGACCTTGTACTTGGCCTTCCAGGTGGCGGTGAAGGCGTCGGCCATCGCCAAGTTGAGTCGCACATAGCTTGCGGCAGCGTCCGCCAGTGTCGCCTTGCGCGCCTTCAGCAGGTCGGAGGCGATGAAGACCCAATGGCCCGCAGGTGTGGGCGTCTTGGCCGGGTCGTCGGCCCAATACAGCGCAAACTGACGCTGCTCCTGCGTGGCGGCATTGGCGATGCGGTAGACCTCCTGGCCTTCCTTGTAAAAAGCCGAGGCGGAGTCTTCCGAATAAGGCGGCGGCGCCGGCGCCGGGCACTCGTCGGCGTTCTTCAATAAGAACGTTCGGTTCTCGCCCCAATACGGCAACAACGCCGCAGCAAAGGTGGGTGGCGTGGCCGACCACTGGCCTGCGCCGCTCGGCGGCACGTAGGTTTCGCGCCCGCGCCGCAATGGGCCCCAGGCCTCGTGCCCACCATCGGTACGGGCCCAGGTCATGATCGCCATCGCCATGAGCTTACCGAAGCTTTCGGATCGGTTGCTGATGTCGGGCGTGACCGCGCTGGGGTCGAAGTCTTGCGGGTATTTCAGCGGCAGGCTGCGCTCGAGCTGATCGATGCGCGCTTTGTTCTCGGCCGTGGCGGTGGGAAACATCATGCGCGACATCGCAGCCAGTGCCGCATTCGCGACGGTCGGCCAGTGCAGTGCTTCGTCGGGCTGGGCCCAGGGCAAGGAGCTCAACTCATTCAGCTGCCCTGCGAGGCTCACGTGCTCGGGCATGCCGGGCACCACCGATTCGTACAGCGCCAGGCCCATGTAGGCCAGCGCACGTGCCGCGACCGGTGGGCTGAAGCCGGGCGTTTGTTGTGTCAACAGCAGCGCAAGCTGAAACCATTCGGTGGCCACATTGGCGCTGTAGGTGCGGGTCGCCTTGCCGGCGAGGTCCGCGGATGTTTGTGCCGCGGTCGGCCCATCGAACAACGCCAACGATGCGAACGCGACGGCCAATGCGGCGCGCAAAGCCGCGCGACGCAAGATCGTCATCGCGTTCACGGCTGCTTTCCTTCGATCAGGCCACGTTCATGATCGACGATGTAAAAAGCGTCGGCAGCGGCTTCCATCCACGGGCCCCAGTCGCCTGCCGGCCACTGCACGCGCAGCTTGACGCGTGTCGGTGCACCCAGGCCAAAATGCATCCAGCCCAGATGACCGCTCGCATGGCCGCCGCCGACGGTCAACTCGGTGCGCACGATGCGCCCGCCGAGATCGACTTCGACCCAGGCGCCAACCGCGTTGCGGTTGCCGCCCGGCTGGCGCAACTGGAGTTGCAGCCAGTGGCCCATGGGCAGCGCTTGTGCCGGCGTGCCGGCGCCGACGTTGCGCCACAGCTGGGCCTTGTCCCAACGGTTGACGACCAGCATGTCGAGCAGGCCATCGCCGTTCAGGTCGACGAGCATGCCACCGCGCCCGCGCCGAAAGCTCGCCACGCCCGCTTGTTGGCCGGCTTCGACGAAGTGCCCGTCGGCTTGCTGCAAAAGCAGGTTATTGGGGTCGAGTGTGGCGAAGTCCGGCATCGTCGAGACATTGCCTTTGACGATGAACAGGTCGATCAAGCCGTCGTTGTTGACGTCCTCGAACTGCGCGTGCCATGCGGTGGACGGGTGCACGTCGCCGCCCGCGTAGGGCCGGTGCGCGGTGACGCCGCGTTTGAACGCGACGTCGACATAACTCGGTGCCGACGCGCCGGCTTCGAGCTTCTGCAGTTTGTTGTCCGACATGCTGGTCAGGAAGACCTCCGGTAGGCCGTCGCCGTCGATGTCGTGGCTGGCAATGCCCATGCCCCAGATCTGCAGCGGCTTCCAGCCCTGGCCGGCTGCGTATTGCACCGGGGCCTGACCGGGCGAGAGTTTCCACAATTGTTCCTGCCCGCCTTTGTAGTACTCGCGGTCGTTGCTGACGCGCAAGGCCGGCTCGCCACTGCGGTTCCAGTCGGAGAACAACATCGACAGCGCGCAGTGGCCGGGCACGAGCGGCACTGCGGGTGCGAAGCCGCCGCCGGCCGGATCGGGCCGCCACAGGCTGCCGGGGGTGCAACTGCCCCACGGAAACTCGGGCTTGCTGCGGTCGACGTAAGTGCCGAATGCTAATGTCGGCCACGACTGGCCACGCTCCCAGGTGGCAGAGAATGCGGTGTGCCAGGCGTTGCCGGTGTGCAGCTTCCAGCGCTCGTTGGCGCGCTCGAACTTGCAGTGGCCCAGGCCGCGAAAGACTTGCACCTCGCCGACGCGCAAGACCACCAGATCGACTTCGCCGTCGCCGTCGATGTCGAGCGGATAAGCGCCGATCGCGTTGGTCAATTCCAGACCCGAGCGCTCTTCGCTCAGCTTGATGGGCCCGCCGCGTGTGCTGCGGTTGCGGTAGAACTTGGCCTTGTTGACACCGGCCGTGACGTAGACGTCGGGCAGCCCGTCGCCGTCGCAGTCGAAGGTGGCAACGCCGCCGCCGACCATGTATTCGCCTTCGCCTTCGAAGCGGCTTTGCAGCCCGGCCGTGTCGGTTTCTTCAACGAAGCGCGGCACCGCGGGCGTGCCTTGCGCGGCGGCCAGAGGCACGAGGCAGGCGAGTACGCAGCCGCGCAGCCCGTTGTTGCCACTCACCCCGCGCTGCCCTGGGCCTCGAAGCATTCGGGAACACGCGTGACTTTTCGGCCCGCGATGATCATACCGAGCACCTCTTCTTCGTTTACATCGCTGGTCTTGTAGGTGCCTACGGTCTTGCCGTTTTTCATCACGCACAGGCGGTCGGAGAGCCCGAACACGTCGGGCATGTCATGTGTGATCAGGAAGATGCCTACGCCGGCGGCTTTGAGCTTGCGCACCAGGTCATGCACCATGCGCGTTTCTTCTGGGCCCAGCGCGGCACAAGGCTCGTCCATGATCAAGGCCTTGGCCTTGAAATACACGGCGCGCGAAATGGCCACCACCTGGCGCTGCCCGCCTGAGAGCATGCGCACCGGAACACGGATGTTCTTGAAGTTTGGGTTCAGGTTGTGGAACACCTTGCGCGCGGCCTCTTCCATCGCGTAGTCGTCGAGCGTGCCCCACTTGGTCTTGATCTCGCGGCCGAGAAACAGGTTGGCCACGCTGTCGAGGTTGTCGGCCAGCGCGAGCGTCTGGTAGATGGTCTCGATGCCCAGGTTTTGAGCGTCCGCCGGGTTGTCGATCTTGGCGGGTGCACCGTTGATGCGGATCGCGCCGCTGTCGATGGGGTAGGCGCCCGCCAGCATCTTCATCAGCGTGGACTTGCCCGCGCCGTTGTGGCCGAGCAGCGCCATGACCTCGCCGGCAAAGACGTTGACGCTGACGTTCTCGACCGCGTGCACACCGCCGAAGGCTTTGTTGACAGCGCGGATGTCGACCAGCGGCGTCGATGGGTTCTGGCTCATCACATACGCTCCCCGGTGGCGCGGCGGTACACCACGTCGAACACCACCGCAACGATCAAAACCTGGCCGATGATGACCATGCGGTAACCGATGCTCACGTCCATCAGCAGCAGCCCACTTTCGAGAAACTGAATGATCAGCGCACCCAGCACCGTGCCGAGCACGGTGCCGCTGCCACCGGCCAGCGCCACGCCGCCGATCACGGCAGCCGCAATGACGTACAGCTCCATGCCGCTGCCCAGCGAGCTGGTGCCTGCGTTCAGGCGCGACACCGACACGACGGCCGCCACCGTCACCATCACCGCGAGCAACAAGAACAGCTTGAGCATCACCTTCTTCACCGGGATGCCGACCAGCAGCGCCGCTTCCGGGTTGCCGCCGATGGCATAAACGTAGCGGCCAAAACTCGTGCGGTTGACGACGAAGGCCATGCCCATCACCACCGCGCCCCAGATCAGCACCGGGTTGGGAATGCCCTGCCCGGCTTGTTTGCTGGGCAGCTGGTAGGCGTTCATGACGGCGACGAACACGAGGGTGGCGAATACGAAAAAGCCGGCGAGGGCCCAGTCGAACCACAGCGGTCGAAGCGGAAAACCATGCGCCGCGGCGTTGCGCCGGCGGCTCTGCAAGTTCCACACGAGCAAGGCCGAGAGCGCCAGGCCCAAGGCCCAGCTCAGCGTCGGCCCGAGCGAGCCGTCCAGGCCGCCGCCGATCAACAGAAAGGTCGAGTCCGTGACGGGCTGGGTTCGGCCGTCGGAGATGAGAAACGCCACGCCGCGAAACGACATCAAACCGCCCAGCGTCACCACGAACGACGGCACGCCCAGGTACGAAACGAGCCAGCCCTGGTAGGTTGCGATCACCACCGACAGTGCGAGCCCGGCCAGGCTGGCCGGAATCCAGTGCCAGCCCTTGCTGTACATCAGGTAGGCGATCAGCACACCGACCGTCGCCATCACCGAGCCGACCGAAAGATCGATCTGCCGCGCCACGATGATCAGTCCGATGGCGGCGGCGACGATGCCCACCACCGCCGACTGCTGGGCGATGTTGTAGAGATTTTCCGGCGTCAGGAAATTGCCGGTCGCAACATGGAACGCAATCGACATCACGACCAGCACACTGGCCATGATCGACAGGCGCAGATCGAGCGCACTGATGTGCAGCTTGTTTTGAAGACTCGTCATGGCTTGGTCCTTCGCTGCGAATCCACGGTGAACCGCACAGGGGCTGCAAGACAAAGCGAACCCGTGCTGGCTTGCATGCGATGCATCAAAGTCTGGCTCGGTGCGCTGCCGTGACCTGCCAACAGCAACGCATCATGCCGGGCAAGAACGTGTTCTCGACTCAAACGAAAGAGGCCCGGCCTTGTCGGCCAGGCCTCATGAGTACAGAGCTTACTTGCAGGCTGGCGGCGCCTTGGCAGCGTCCACACCCTTGCAGGCCGCGTCCTTGGTGATCCAGCCGCCCTTGATCACGAGGTCGAGGTTGGCCGCGGTCACCGGCGTGGGCTTGAGGAACATCGAATTCATCGACACTTTCTTCTCGCCGCCGTCCCACATCACCGAGCCTTCGACCTTCTTGCCCGAAGCCAGCGCAACCGCGGCAGTGGCGGCTTCGCGACCCAGGTCGCGCGAGTCCTTCCACACCGTCACGGTCTGGGTGCCCAGGGCCACACGGTTGATCGCACCATGGTCACCGTCCTGGCCCGACACCGGCACGCCCTTCAAGCCGCGTGCCGCCAGCGCCGCCACCACACCACCGGCCATGCCGTCGTTGGAAGCCACCACCGCGTCGACCTTGTTGTTGTTCTTGGTCAGGATCTGTTCCATGTTCTTCTGCGCGTTCTCGGGCTTCCAGCCTTCGGTGTACTCGTCACCGACCACCTTGATGTCGCCCTTCTTGATCGCATCGGCCAGCACCTCTTGTTGGCCTTCGCGCAGGAAGTTGGCGTTCGGGTCGGTCGGCGAACCCTTGATGAAGGCGTAGTTGCCCTTGGGCTTGACGGCCAATACGGCGCGCGCGGTCATGCGGCCGACTTCCTTGTTGTCGAAGGTGATGTAGAACACGCCGGGCGCTTCGATCAGGCGGTCGTAGGCCACCACCGGGATGTTCTTTGCTTTGGCCTTGGCCAACGACGGGACGATCGCGTCTTTGTCCATCGCCAGAATGATCAGCGCTTTGGCGCCCTTGGCGATCAGGCCGTCGATGTCGGCCAACTGCTTCTCGGCCGAGCCGCCCGCATCGGCACTGACGTAGCTGCCGCCGATCTTGGCCAGTTGGGCCTTGATGGCGGCTTCGTCGGTCTTCCAGCGCTCCTCTTGGAAATTGGACCAGCTCACGCCGACCAGGGTCTGCGCCGCGGCCAACGAACCGAAAGTGGCCAGCAGTGCGCCGGCGATGATCTTGAGCTTTACGTTCATGTTGTTTCCTGAAGTGGGAAAAGAAAGGCTTGCCGGCTTCAACCGATGATTGCCACCGCAACACCGGCGTGCCCTGACACAGCTGTGCCGAATGCTAGGTAGTAAAACTACAGATGGCAAGCGTGCCACGGGTTTCCTCTAGCCTGGGCTCTCAGCGTGAATGCCAACTCAGTTGCTCGAGATCCGGCTTGGGTTCGCGCGGGGAAACGCCGCACTCGGCGGCCGCGCGGGCAGGGCCCGCACTGTCGCCACCCTGGCTCATCGCAACGCCGACGGCAAGGATATCGATGACCATCAAGTGCAGGATGCGGCTGACCATCGGCATCTGGGTGGCCACGTCTTCAGCGTGATCGACGGCGATGGTCAGCGACGCGTGGCGCGCCAGCGGCGAGTGACTCGCCGTCAGCGCGATCACGATGGCGCCGCGAGCGATGGCGTCGTCGACGGACTTGAGCATCTCGGTGACCCGTCCGGTGCCGGAAATGGCCACGACCACGTCGCGAGCTTGCAGGGTCGACGCGGCCAGAGCTTGCAGCCGCGCATCGGTGTAGGCGGCTACGGGAATGCCGAATCGCATGAACTTGTACTGGGCGTCGAGCGCGATGATGCCGTAGCCGGCAAGCGCGTAGAAGTCGACCCGGCGCGCATTGCGAAGATGTTCGACGCAGCGCTTGATGGTCTCGCCATTGAGTTGTTCATGCATTCTCAGGATCGCGGCGGCCGTGTTGTCCAGCACCTTGGTGCCCAGCTCCAGGCTCGAATCGGTTCGATTCACCTGCGTGTGCGACACAGTGATCGTTCCAGTCAGGCCGGCCGCCAGCTTGAGCTTGAAGTCCGACAGCCCCGAACAACCCACCGAGCGGCAGAACCGCACCACGGTGGGCTGGCTGACGCTGGCGCGGCGAGCGATGTCGATGATCGGTTCGTTCAGCAGGCTGCGTGGCTGCGTGAGCACCAGATCGGCGACGCGCTGCTCGGCCTTGGTCAGCGTGTCGCGCGCCTGACGAACCCGGTCCAGCAGGGTCAAGAAGCCGGTGCGGCGCTTGAGCTGTGCGTTCAGGATCGCCGACGTGCCGGTCAGCGTGGGTGTGTCGGACGTGATCACATACGTCGGCACGCTCGCCAGCAGTTCGGTGAAGCGCCCCATCGATTCGAAGCGGGCGCGAAAGCCGGAACGGTCGAAGTATTCGCCCAGGCGCGGCACGATTGCGCCGCCGACGTAGACGCCTCCGTAGGCACCCAGTGTGACGGCCACGTCCGCTGCCACGCTGCCCAACATTTCGCAGAAGACCTCGACGGTCTCGGCACAGACCCCGCATTCGCCGGCCAGCGCGCGGCGCGTGATTTCCGGCGCGACCAGTGGCTCGGCGCGGTGCCCGGCGCGTGCCGACAGCGCTTGGTAGATCAGCTCGATGCCGGCGCCCGACATCAGCCGCTCGGCCGAGACGTGGGCGTGCTGGCGCCAGGCAAACTCCAGGATGTAGACCTCGCGTTCGTTTTGCGGCGCAAAGCCGACATGGCCGCCTTCGGAGGCGAGCGAGACCCAGCCATCGTCGACTGGAATCAGCCCGGAGACGCCCAAGCCTGATCCGGCGCCGACGAGCCCCATGACACCACCCTCGCGCGGCTGGCCGCCACCGACCTGGCGCAAGTCCCTGGCCCCAAGAAACGGCAGTCCCGTCGCCAGCGCGGTGAAGTCATTGACAACCATGAGCGTGTCGAAGCCCACCGCCACACGGGTGGCTTCGATCGAGAACTCCCACTTGTAGTTGGTCATATGCACCAAGTCGCCGGCAACCGGATAAGCGATGGCAATGGCGCCGTGGCGCACCGCCTGCTTGCCGGGTGGCAGCGTCAACTGCGACAGATAGTCGCGCAGCGCGGAAAGGAAATCGGGATAAGCGTCGCAGCGCAGGGCCCGGAGCTGCTCGAACACGCCCGGCTCGCGCTCAAGGGCGAAGCGTGCATGTGTGGCGCCGATGTCGGCAAGCAGGCGGGGTTCGGTCTGGGAAAACATGGGGGCTAGGCTAGCGCAGTGTGAGCCGCCACAGCGCTCGAGTCGGACCGGGTGCAGGGCTGCGCTGTCAAAGATTGCGTCACGACATGGACTCGACGCGACCGAGGATTTACCCTCTTGTTGGCTCTTGAAGCCCAAGCATTGGCGCCGGACTGTTGCTGAATTGCCATGACACTTGGGTTTAGCCGATGGAAATCGCTATGTAGTTTTGCTACATTGATTGTCACCGAAGTTCAATCAATTCGCCGCTGAGTCGGCCTGCGTAGCGAGACAAGGGCATGCCAAGAGGTACACAAAAGCGGTGCTGCGGCGGTGATGCGCACTTGCCGAGCGGCGGAGAGGCGCTATGACGCAGCCGGGCTATCCACGCCTCGTCGCTGATGTCGGTGGCACCAACGTGCGTTTCGGCCTCGTGCGCAGCGCCGATGCGCCGGTGGCCGATGTGATCTCGTTTGTCTGCGCGGAATTCGGGTCGATCGAAGCTGCGGCAAGTGCGTATCTCAAACGCATTGCCGAGACCGACGGCAGCCCGCCCCAACCCCGATCCGCGGCCATCGCACTGGCGAGCGCGATCCGCGGGCCTGTCGTCAAGATGACGAACAGCCCATGGACGATCTCCAGGGACAGCCTGGCGGCTGTGCTCGGTGTCCACGACGTCTTGTTGCTCAACGACTTCGAGGCACTCGCACTGGCTCTGCCGCGATTGACCGATGCCGAGACACGGTGGATCGGCGCTGCCCGAGCCGACCCGAAGCTGCCGATGGCGGTGATCGGCCCGGGTACCGGCCTGGGTGTGTCGAGTTGCGTGCCGGTCGCGGGCGGCTGGATCGCGTTGGCCGCAGAAGGCGGGCACGTCACGGCGTGCGCGACCGATGATTTCGAAAGTGAGTTGTTGCGCGTGCTTCGTGCCGAACACATGCACGTCTCGGCCGAGCGTGTGTTGTCGGGCATCGGTTTGCCCGAGTTGTACGGCGCGGTCTGCCGCGTGCGCGGCAGCGTGGCGGCAGAGTTGGATGCGCGGGCGATTTTCGAGCGTGCTCGAAGCGGCACCGATGCCGATTGCCGCGCCACGCGCGACACCTTCTGCGCCATGCTCGGCAGCTTCGCCGGCAACGTGGCGCTGACCATCGGCGCGCGGGGCGGCGTGTTTGTTGCCGGGGGCATTGCCCAATGGCTTGGCGACGAGCTTGTGACCTCGCGCTTTCGCGAATGTTTCGATGCCAAGGGCCGCTTCGCGTCCTACATGGCGCGCATCGCGACCGGCCTCATCACGGCGCCGCACGCCACGCTCACCGGCGCAGCCCAGGCTCTCGACAAGCGCAGCGCGGGGCCACACTGAATGGCCGATGCACCCATGCGCTTCACCCGCTCTTGTGTCCGGCGACAACCCGCGACCACCAATCCAGCAACGCAGCGGATCACGTTGGCGATCACGAAGCGTGCTGATTCCCCCGGGGCTTCGTTCTTGAAGCCATTCACATCCATCCAAAAGGAGACTTCATGAAAGACAAACGATTTGCCCTGCTGCCGATCACAGCAGCGGCGTTGTTCGCGGTGGCCGGTTCGGCGCAAGCGCTCGAGTTCCACGGCTACTTTCGCAGCGGTATCGGCTGGGGCAGCAAAGACGGCGGCCAGACCTGCTTCTCTTTGCCCGGCGCACAGGGCAACGGCAACTTCCGGCTCGGCAACGAGTGCGGCACTTACGGCGAATTGCAGTTCGACCACAACCTGTTCGACGGCAAGGACGGGGTCAAGTTCGACTACCACTTGATGCTGGGTTACTTCGCGCCTGGCCAGACCGACTTCGAGAACCTGGCAAACGACGGCAACCACATTGCGCTGCGCCAGAACTGGGCCGAAGCGAAGAATCTGCCGTTCCTGAACGGAGGCAGTGCGTGGATCGGCAAGCGCTACTACCAGCGCCACGATGTCCATATCAACGACTTCTTCTACTGGAACAACTCGGGGCCAGGCGCGGGCGTCGAAAAAATCAAGCTCGGCGACGGCGGAATGACCGCCTCTGTCGCGGTTTTCCGTGCCAAGGGCTTTGCCAACGGTGATGCGAACAACAACGCCACGACCAGCCTGGATGGGCGCGTGGCCGACATCAACGTCGGGCTCGGTACGCTCGAGGTCGGTCTGCAATACAACAAGGCCGACACGAAAGTCGCCAACAGCAAGAGTGGTACCGCGGTTTCGGTCGAATGGTCGCTACCGCTGCTGGGTGGCGCGAACAAACTGTTCGCGACATCAGGAACGGGTTCCGCAAACGCTCCCAACCTGGGCAACCCGAACAACCAGCCGGGCAACCAGGACGGAAGTTGGGGGGTTCAAGACACTTTGCAGTGGCAGATCTCACCTGCGTTGTCCGGCATGGCCGTGGCCGGCTATTGGAAATTCAAGAACAACTACAAGTGGACGTACATCGGCGTGCGTCCCGTCTACCATTTCAGCGACTACTTCAAGCTCCAGGCGGAAGCGGGGTACAACACGATCAAGCCCGAAAACCTGAACACGGCAAAACTGGCCAAGCTGACGATCGCGCCGACGCTCGTGGCCGGCCGTGGCTTCTGGACTCGACCCGAACTGCGCTTCTTCTACACCTATGCCAAGTGGAACGGCCCGGCACGTGACCAGTGGGGCGGCATGGCCGGCGGCGCGACCGGCCCGTTTGGCAGCAGCACCAATGGTGGCAGTTACGGCTTCCAGGCCGAAGCGTGGTGGTGAGGCGCTGAAGCGTTCACGACGAACCTGTCAACGCAAGGGCGCCCCACGGGCGCCCTTTTTTCATGTGCGCCCAGCATGGGCGCACTCTTGCGGGTGCAAGTCCCGCCGTAAGTTGATCACAGCGAACGAAGCGAAGCGCAACTGCAAGAGGGCGACCAATTGTGGGGAGGAAGCGTGGAGCGAAGCTGCGAGCGATGAAGCCCGACGCCGCTGAGGCGGAGCGAGAAGTCAGCAGAGGTCGTAGTAGCCGATGGGAGGGCCGATGAGGCTGAGACCGGAGGTGAAGGGCCGAAGGAGCAGGACAGGAAGCGCGTCGATTATCGAAACTGGAGCGTCACAGATGTTCGCGGAAGCGAAGCTCGTCGACACGGTGGATAGGGTGAAGCCCGACAGGCCTAGGCCTAGGCAGCGTGAAACCAGCATCGCCGAATCGACATACCGCAACCTCAGGCACAGGGCCGAGGCAACTCGAACTTGGGACCTCAACTGCCCAACCGCCCGGTGCGGACCCGCATGCCGGGTGGTGTGGGAGGGGGCCGATCAGCGATGATCGGCCCCTATCCCGATCGAACCACCGGTGAGCAGCCTGGCCGTTGACGTGACGCTCGACAGGTCTTTACTTGCGAGCTTTCATCGCCTCCTCGACAGTGAAGTGAATCGTGCAGTCTCCAGAGTTGATGAACGCCTGCCTGCCCTGCACCACAAACCAGTTGGAGTCTTTGGTGCAGTCTTTGGCGTCACCTTTGTGAATGATGTAGTTGATCTTGGCGTTGCGGAACTCGTTCTCCTTGACCTGCCAATACGCACCGAAGCCGTCCTTGCCGGTGGGCGCCATCGGCTTGGTCCACGCAATGTCCATGATCGGCATGTCGGACTTCGCTTTCGGCCCGGTGACTTTGCCGTCCTTGACCGGTTCGAAGGTTTCCCAGAAGTGCACACCCCAACCTTCATAGGCGCCGTCAGGCCTGTAGTAGTGCAGCGAGATGCTGCCATCGGACACCTTGGCCACTTCGGGCATGGCCTGCGCTTGGGCCGGCGGATGTGTAAGCGTGAAGCCGATCGCGGCAATCACCGCAGCGGCAAAGAGAGAACGTCGTTGCATATCAAGAACTCCTTGTGGGACGGTGGATGAGCGCGGCCTAGAGTCTGGCACCAACGTGCAGTGCCACGGCACCAACGGCGGGCAGGTTGATCAACGCATTGCCGCCGGTGACGCTGACAGACGGCCCCGAGCATTGGGCCGCTGCGCCGCCGCTGGCGGGCAGGTAGTTGAACTGCGCGACATCGCAGTACGCGCCGTCCGGCAGCGTCGTCGTTGCATCGAAAGTGCCGCCAACTGCACTGCGGCTGAGCGCGACGAAACCTTTGTCCTGGCGCGCAAAGGCGATCCGGTTGGCGTCACCTTTGATGCGCTGAAAACCCACCAGAGGTGCGCCCGCCGTGAGCTTGCGAAAAGTGACCATCGCAGCAATCGCATTGCGGCGATGCTCGCAGATCCAGTTGCCGGGCTGCGCGGTGCCGAGCGCGCGCGTGCAAAGCGAGTTGCCGGCCGTATCGAAACTCGACGTCGTCACACCACCGGCCGACGCAGGCGGCCCGGCATCGCGCCCGGCGGGGGTGTTGCGGTCGAGGCCGTAGCTCGACATCACGCTCGGCGCGCCGTGCGGGTGGGCGAGCATGAAGATCGCCGCCAACTCGTACAGCGGCACGCCGCCCACCTGCGACGCGTAGTAGAGGTTCGAGCCGCGTTGGTTGTCGTGGTTGTCGACGAACACGACGCTCTTGTCGCTGCTCAGCAGGCCGTCGGTCAAGGTTTGCAGGCTTGCCAGCGTCGCGCCGTTGCGCCCGCTGAACGCGTCGGTGATGCGGTAGCCGTAGACGAACTCGGTCAGGTCGGTGGCGCCCCCCGAGGCGAAACCGACGCCGGAATATTGCTGCGCCGTAACGGCCTCGCCCGGGTTGTTGATGACCTCGAGAAACACGTAGGGCAGCGCGCGGCCGGCCGCCGTGGCCGCGGCGTTGACACGTGCGACGATCGCGTCGACGTCACGCGCTTGCATGTGTTTGGCCGCATCGATGCGAAAACCGGCAACACCTTCGGCATGCAACGCGATCAAGTAGTCGGCGATGCGGCTGCGCACCGCGTCGTCTTCGGTCCGAAGGTCGGCCAGGCCCACCAATTCGCACAGTTGCACGTTGGCCGCATCGTTGTAGTTGGAAACACCGCAGCCGCTGTGGAAGTCACTCGCCGCCCACGGCACGGCTGGGTAGCTGGTCTTGGCGTAGACGCTGCCGGCACTTCCTGTGCCGCCGCCGGCGCTCATGTGGTTGATCACGGCGTCGGCGTAGGTCTTGACGCCCACCGCGCTGCACCGGCTCACCATGTTGCGAAACTCGGCGAGCGTGCCGGAGCGCGAAGCATCGAGCTTGTAGCTCACGGTCTGGTAACGCTGCCACCATGGGTAGCTGACACCACTGCCCGGCGCATTGGTGACCAATGCGTGTTCGCTCGGCGGCGAGATTTGCACCGCCGCATAACCCTTGGGGCCGAGGAAGGTTTCGCACTCGCGCGCGATATCCGACCAGCGCCACTCGAACAGGTGCACGAAGACTTCGCCAGAGGCGGCCTTGCCGCTGCTTCGGTAGGTCGGGTCTAGCGCGGGCAGCAAGCTCGTAGTCGGGCCGCCGCCACCGCCGCAGGCCGCGATCAACGCAACGGCGAGCAGCAGCAGGCATCGCAAGGGATGCGTCATCGCACCGCTTCCAGCAGCACCACACCACGCGGGTGCGGCGTCAGCGCCACCTCGCCGCCTTCGACCTTCGCGCTCGCGCCGCTGTAAGCGTCGCGCACCGCAGTACCGTCGGCAAACACACCAGTGACACGCAGCTTCGCCGCACCACTCACAGCCAGTGCGACCACGACCTTGTCATCGCCGGCAACGCGGCTGAAGGTGTACGGTGCATCGCTGATCTTCGTGTGAACGCCGCGCGCCAGTGCGACATGGCGCTGGCGAAACTGGCCGAGCTTGCGCCAGTGGTCGAGCGTGGCGGCGTCGGGTTGCGCCCAGTTCATGTCGGAGCGCGTGGCTTGCTGCTTGTCGCCGGCCGGTGCCGGGCCGGGAGGGCGCGCGGTTTCGTCGCCATAGAAGATCTGCACGCCGCCTGGCGCGAGCATCAAAGCGCTGCCCGCGTCGACCAGCCGGCTGCGGTCGAAAAGCTGGGTGTCGTGCGAGCTCAGATACGACAGCACATTGTGGCCGGCCGGCTTGGCCAACACACGTGCGTAGTCGCCGTAGAGTTTGTCGAGCACGGCCGAGTCGAGCGACTTGCCGACCGCCGCCAGGGCGCGCTGCTGGAAGTCGAAGTTGATCATGTTGTCGAAGCCGGCGTCGTAGATCGCATTGCGCTCGACGCCCTGGCCCCAGTACTCGCCCGTCATCCAGAACGGCGCGTCGTCGATCTTCTCGGCCGCGTGGGCGGCTTTCCAGCTAACCAATGCATCAGCCGATGCTTTTTTCAACGCCGCCCACGACTCCGGCTCGACATGCTTGACGGTGTCGGCACGAAACCCATCGATGCCGTAGTCACGCACCCATGACGACAACCACGTCACCAGATAGTCGCGCACCGTGGCGTTCGGCAGTTCTTTGGCCAGCGTGTCGGGTTTGTTCTTGAGCAACGGAGGCAGGCCCACCGGTTTGTTCTGCTCGGTCTTGAAGTCGGGCAGGTAGGCGAGCTGAGAAGTCAGGTCGTCGCGCCCGCCTTCTTCGTAACCGCGCAGCCCGGAGCGGACCCAGTCGGGGCCCCACCACTGCAACCAGGCCGGGTCGTTGTAGTCGATGTAGCTGTGGTAGTCGGCAAGCGTTGCGCTTTCCCAGCCCGACCACAGCATGCCGGCCTTCTTGTCGGTCTTGGGCTGGTTGACGAACTCGCTCAGCGTTCGCATGTCGCCGTAGCCGGGGTGGTTCATCACGATGTCGAACAATACGCGGATGCCTTGCGCGTGCGCTGCTTTGACCAAGGCTCGCAGCTCGTCGGGCGTGCCCATGTTCTGGTCGAGCCGGGTGTAGTCGAGTGCGAAATAGCCGTGGTACGCGTAGTGAAAAAACTCTTTCTGCCCGCCGACGACCGGGCCGCGCGCTTGTTCGTAAGGCGCCGTGATCCAGATCGCATTCACGCCGAGCTGCTTGAACCAGCCCTCTTCGAGCTTTTTGGTCAGGCCTGCCAGGTCGCCGCCGTGAAAGGTGCCGACATCGTCTTCCGGCTTGCTCTCGCGTTTGCGGCCATAGCTGTTGTTGTTGGCCGGGTTGCCGTCGAAAAAGCGATCGGTGATGGCGAAGTAGATGATCGGGTTGTCGGCGAAACTGCCCGGCACGCCGGCCGGTGCTTCGGCCTTGCGCCCGCAGCCTGCCAACAGCAGGGCGAGCGCCAGCGCAGCAAGCGTTGCACGGTTCGATTTCATCGTGCGCCGACGCTCAACCCTTGACGCCGCCGGCGGTCAAGCCCGAGACGATCCAGCGTTGCGCGGCCATGAACACCAAGGTGATCGGCAGGCCTGAGAGCACCGCCGCCGCGGCGAAGTCGCCCCACAGGTACTTCTGCTCGTACAAGTAGTACTTCGAGCCGACCGCCAGCGTCAGGTTCGCTTCCTGGCGCAACAGAATCGACGCGACCGGGTACTCCTGAATGTTGCCAATGAATGCCAGAACAAACACCGTCATCAGGATCGGCACCGCCATCGGCAGCAGCACAAAACGAAACGCTTGCCAGTGCGTGGCGCCATCGACCTTGGCGCACTCTTCGATCTCGAGCGGGATCGAATCGAAGTAGCCGCGGATCGTCCAGATGTGCATGGCCACACCGCCCAAGTAGGCCAGCACCACGCCGGCATGCGTCTCGATGCCGAGCCAGGGGACGTAGTTGCCGATGGTCTCGAAGATCGCGTAGATGGCCACCAGCGCAAGCACGGCGGGGAACATCTGCAGCAGCAGCATGCTGTTGAGAATGCCGGTCTTGAAGCGGAACTTCAGCCGCGCGAAAGCGTAGGCCGCAGTGGTGGAGATGGCCACGATCAGCGCCGACGAAATGACCGCGATCTTGATCGAGTTCCACAGCCATCGCAGCACCGGAAAAGGCGGCTGCACCAAGCTGCCGTCTTCGGCCTGGTACGGGATGCCGAGCGCGAGCTGCCAGTGCTCGAAGCTGATACGGCTGGGAATCAGGCTGCCGGTCGCGAAGTTGCCCGGCCGCAGCGAGATCGAAATGATGGCCAGCAGCGGGAACACCATCAGCGCGATCAGCGCCCACAGGAACGCATGCGCCCAGAACAAGCGCCAGCGTTGGTTTTTTCCAGCGACGATGGCCATGGCTTACCCTTTCCTCAGCGCTTTTCTTCGTTGACCTTGGCCAGCCGCAGGTTGGCCATCGACAGCATCGCGACGAGGAAAAAGATCACTGTCGATATGGCGGCAGCCAGGCCGAAGTTTTGGCCCGAATCCTGGAACGCAATGCGGTAGGTGTACGACACCAGGATGTCGGTCGTGCCGGCCGGTACTTTGGTGTTGAGGAAGTCGGGCCGGCCGTTGGTCAGCAGCGCGATCAGCACGAAGTTGTTGAAGTTGAAAGCGAACGAAGCGATCAGCAGCGGCGTCAGCGGGCCGATGATCTGCGGCAGCGTGATCTGCGTGAAGTTGACCCACGGGGTGGCGCCGACGATCGCCGAAGCCTCGTACAGGTCGGCCGGGATCGCCTTGATCAGCGCCGTGCACAGCACCATCATGTATGGGTAGCCGAGCCAGGTGTTGACGATGATGATCATGACCTTGGCCAGCGTCGGGTCGGCGAACCAGGCCGGTCTGACACCGAGCACGGTGCTGAGAATCGTGTTGATCTCGCCGAAGTTCTGGTTGAACAAACCCTTGAAGACCAGGATCGAGATGAACGCCGGCACCGCGTACGGAAGAAACAGAAGCGTGCGGTAGACACCGCGCAGTTTCAGCGCTTCCCAATTCAGCAGCACCGCCAGCGTGAAGCCCACCACCAGCGTGCACACCACGGTGAGCCCGGCGAAGGCCACGGTCCACAGGAAGATCGCAAAGAACGGGCCGCGGAAGTCCGGGTCGCCGAGCATGCGCACGTAGTTGCCGAAGCCGATGCCGACCTTGTAGCCCGGCTGCACTTTCTCGCCGTCGGGCAACTCGTAGAAGCCCGTGTCCGGGTTGGGCTTGGCAATCAGGCCGGTCTTGACCTGCTTGAGCGAGCCGTCGGCATTGCGTTTCCACACCGGCTCTAGCGGCGCGAAGTCGCGCACACCGGAGTAGGTCAGCACCAGTCCGTCGGGCAGGCGCAGTTGCAGTTCGGACAAGATCTTGCGGTGCTTGAGCACCTCGGCCAGTGGCAACGGCTCGTTGGGCTGGAAGCTGCCCGCCATCAGCGGCGTCACGTCGAGCACGCCGGGCGGGCGTGGCTTGAGCAGAGCGAGCGACGGCGAGACGAAAGACTGTACGCGCAGCGCGGCGAGCTTGGCGTCGTCCTGCTCGTCCTCTTCTTCGTGCTTGGGTGCCAGCACGATCCGGTATTCGGCACCGTCGGCGTGCAGCGTAAAACCGTATGGGGTGCCTTCGCCTGGCGCCGCTTGCTCGAGCAGGTAGGCGGTGGCGCGCTCGAGCGTCAGCAGGTTGACCGACGAGTAGTTTGTGAAGCCGATCTGCACGGTGTAGAGCAGCGGAAAGGCGACGAACACCGCCATGCCGGCGAGCCCGGGGAAAAGGTAGCGGTACGGAAACGCGACGTTGGCGAGGTAGATGAAGAAGCCGAGCGCAAACAGCGCGAGCGCAGCGACTGCCCACAGCGCCTGGCCGGTGGCGTAGATGCTGAAAACGACCCACAGGCAGCCGACGGCCATCAGCGCTGCGAAGGGCCACTTGAGCACTCGGCCCCACTCGAACGAACCCATGAACAAGCTACCTCACGCGTTGGTACGGCGTTCGCGGCGCAGCAGAAGCGGGCGCCGCGAACGGGACGTTTTTCACTTGCCTTGCATGCGTGCGGCGGCGGCGTCTAGCGACTCCTTGGGCGACTGGCGGCCGTTGCTGATGTTCTCGAGCGCCGAGCCCATCGACGACCAGAACTTGCCCATCTCCGGAATGTTGGGCATCGGCTCGCCGCGGCGGGCGTTCTCCATCGTGGCCTTGATGTTGGGGTTCTCGGCCAGTTCCTTGAAGAAGGCTTTGTTGGCGGGCGTACCCAACGGCACGTCGGCGTTGATCATCTTCAGGCCGTCGAGCTTGAGCACCGCGTTTTCGATGAACTCCTTGGCCACGTCCTTGTTCTTGCTGGGCGCGGCGATCATGCAGCCGAGTACGCCGACAAAGGGCTTGGCGGGCTTGCCGGCCACGTCGGGAATCGGCGCGACGCCGAAGTCGACGTTGCTCTTCTTCAGGTTGTCCCAGGCCCACGGGCCGGTGATCATCATGGCCACGTCGCCCTTGTTGAACCCGGCTTCCATTTCGGCGTAGCCCGAACCCTTGGGCATCTGGCCGTTCTTGATCAAGCCGGCCAGCAGTTCGGCCCCTTTGATCGCGCCTGCGGCGTTGACGCCGACCTTGGTCGGGTCGTATTCGCCCTTGGCATCACGGCCGAACACGAAGCCACCACCGGCTGCGAGAATCGGCCAGGTGAAGTAGGTGTTGTTGTAGTCCCAGAGGATCGCCTTTTTGCCCTTGGCCGAGAGCTCCTTGTCGAGCTTGATCACGTCGTCGAAGCTCTTGGGCGGCGTCTTGACCAGCGCTTTGTTGTAGATAAGGCCGATCGCTTCGACCGAGATCGGGTAACCCCAGGTTTTGCCCTGGTAGCCGAAGGCCTTCCAGGCGGTTTCTTCAACCTCGCCACGAACCTTGGCCGATGGGTTGATCGGCACGATCAAGCCCGACTTGGCCCACTCGCCCATGCGGTCGTGCGGCCAGCAGAACACGTCGGGGCCCTTGCCGGCACCAGCCGCCTGCGCAAATTTGCCCGGCGCGTCTTCGGGGTGTTCGACAATGACCGGCACGCCGGATTTTTTGGCGAACGCGTCGCCGACTTTCTGCAGGCCGTTGTAGCCCTTGTCGCCGTTGATCCAGACCAGCAGCTTGCCGGCCTCCTGGGCGCTGGCGGAGCCGGCGAGTACGAACCCGGCCGCGATCGCTGCGGGAACAAGGCGCTTGGTGAGTCGGGGTGCAAGCATGGTGTCTCCTGTGGGATGGTGATGGGTCATCGTCACGCTCGCGGCCGCCTCAGGCGGCGCGGCGTGCGGGCATGCGGTAGTGACGCTTGAAAGCCTGGCCGTCGGCGTCGAAAAGATGGCAGCAGTCGGCCGGAATACACATGCGAAGGTTGTCGCCCTGGCGCACGGTTGAGTGGCCCGCCAGTTGGCAGGTCAGTGACTCCGCGACACCCGGGTACGCACAATAAGCTTGGGTGTTGGCGCCGAGCATCTCGACGAAGGTGACGGTCGCGTCGATCAGATTGTTCTCACCGCCGGCACTCAAGTGCTCCGGCCGCACGCCGAGCGTGACCTTGCTGCCGGGGCGCGCCGTGCTGCCGTCGACTTCGACCCGCACGACGGCGCCGCTCTTGAGCCGCACCGAGACGGCCGGCGCGGCGGCCTCGATGATCTCGGCCTCGATGAAGTTCATCTTCGGCGAGCCGATGAAACCAGCGACGAAGAGGTTGCTCGGGAACTCGTAGAGTTCCAAGGGCGTGCCGACCTGTTCCACTCGGCCGGCGGAGAGCACGACGATGCGGTCGGCCAGCGTCATGGCCTCGACTTGGTCGTGCGTCACATAGACCATCGTCGTTTTCATCTCCTCGTGCAGCTTGGCGAATTCGTAGCGCATCCGCACACGCAAGGCGGCGTCGAGGTTGGACAGCGGCTCGTCGAACAAAAAAACCTGCGGCTTGCGCACGATCGCGCGACCGATCGCGACACGCTGCCGCTGGCCGCCGGACAGCGCCTTGGGCTTGCGGTCGAGCAGGTGTTCGATGTGCAGGATCTTCGCGGCGTTGTTGACCGCGCTGTCGATCTCCGGCTTGGGCATGTGCGCCAGCTTGAGACCGAAAGCCATGTTGTCGTACAGGCTCATGTGCGGGTAGAGCGCGTAAGACTGAAACACCATCGCGATGCCGCGCTCCGAGGGCGTCACGTCGTTCATGAGAACACCGCCGATCTTGAGTTCGCCGGCGGTGATGTCTTCCAGGCCTGCGATTATCCGCAGCAGGGTTGATTTGCCGCAACCCGAAGGACCGACGAACACGATGAACTCGCCATCGTTGATGTGCAGATTTACGTCGCGAAGGACGGACACGTCACCATACGACTTCGCAACGTCGCGCAGCTGAACGTCAGCCATAAGTAGTCTCCTGGGCGGCGGGCCGGGAACCGGCACTGCGGTGGCTCAATCTTGCTCTTGTAGGAAATATACAGAGCACGAGAGTCAGGTTCAAGCCATCAACGCCTTTGATGCCTAGGTGTAAACCCAGCAAAAACAATCACTTAACTATAATCCTCGATCGAAGAATGTAGCTTTACTACTTCAATCCGCGCGTGTAGTGTTTGCTGCTCGACCAGGGCCGGATCAGCCACGGAGCGTGCAGTTTTCTTGCCAAGCGAGCGCGATCGGCGGGCGCGCATCGATCGACCCGATGGTGCTCGATGCTGACCGAAGCGACGGAACGAAGCCCTGTTTGCGGGCATGATCATGACCTCACATTGAATGGAGAAACAATGCACACGACGATGCGCAAGCTCTTGATGGCAGGGCTTTGGCTCTTGCTCGGCACTGCCCACGCTCAGACCACCCCCAGCTCCGGGGCACGCGGGCAAGCCGTGCGCATCGAAAAAGATTCGGCGGCCGATCGGGTGGTTTCGAAGGTGTACGAAGGCCGCTACAGCTTCGTGCGCATCGAGACGCGAGAACCCGGCGCCGCGCTCAACCAGCACCCGTTCAGCATCGCGCCGGCAACGCTGCGTGCGGTGCTTGAGCAGGCCGAGCTTGTCGATGCGACGCCGGGCGGCCTGCTCACTTCCAAACAACTCGACGAGATTGTGGCGCCGCTTGCAACGGCACTCGGCCGTGCCACGGCCGAACAGGACGTGAGCTTCGCGGTGAGTGATCAAGTCGGCGCACTCGGGCCACTCGCCTCGAAGGCCGTGACGACCGCGCGGGTGTTCTATCGCGACGGGCAATTGCAGTTGATTGCCGGCTTGGTGCGACGTGACTTTGAGTCGCAGTTCAGTGGTACCGGTTACCTGATCGCGTTCGAGCCCGGTCAACGGGCCAAGCCGGTCGACGCGAAGACGCGCCTGCGCGTCGCAGAGGGCAAGAGCAGTCGTGTGCGCAATGACTGGGTCGTGTTGGATACCTCGACGCCGACGTCGGCGCCGGCAGCGGCCACGGCGGCGGGCGCCGCTGCCCCTGCGGCCGCGACTGCGGCAACCGCACCCGCCGCGGCATCGCCCGCGCCCGCAGGCCGCGAGACCGATACGCTCTACAAGAGCACCGCCGACCGATTGCGCGCACTCGACAAGCTGCGTGCCGACGGCCTGATCTCCGAGGCAGAATACCAGGAGAAGCGGCGCCAGATTCTGCGCGAGCTCTGACGCTCTTTGCCGCAGGCCGGCGTTGGTGCATGGAGGCGCGCCAGGCCGGTAGGATGGAAGAAGGCGGGTCACTTTTCGGGGCGTGGCTGTTTCCAAGCCCGCTCAGCCTCTCGATCGACAAAATCACAGCCCTTGCGGTGCTGCGTTGTATGTGCTTAAATGATGCGCATATAGTGCATTTTGACTGAAAGGCACATCCATGGGAGACGCAGCAGTTCTCGAGCCGCCAGTCCTGGGCTCCACCTTCCAGCACTTCGTCGACTTCCTAAGGGAGGCCGACACGCCTGCCCCTGTGCTATCGCCCAAGCGCTTCAGCCAGGCCATGCACATCGACCTGCAGATGCTGGCCGAGCAGGCGCACGTACACCGAAACACCATCAGCCGCGCGCCGGGGTCACGCGGTGTGCAGGACTTCCTGCGCGAGGCTCTGCGCATCATCAAGGCAGCGACCGACCTGAACGGCGATCTGAACAAGGCGCTGTTCTGGTACCGCAACGAGCCCCTGTCCGTGTTCGGCTACAAGACCGCCGAGCGGCTGGTGTCGGAAGGGCGAACGGATGATCTGCTGCGTTACATCGCCTCCATCGAGGCTGGCGCGGCGGGATGATCCTGACCGAGCTGGGCCCGCTCACGGCGTACCGAATGCACACGCCGAAGTGGGCCACGGCGCCAACCAGCGGTGCCGGCGCTGCGGCGCACGGCGGGCGAGCCAACCGCCCTGGCACGCAGGCCCTGTACTTCGCCCTGGAGCCGGAAACCGCCGTCCGCGAATATCAGCAGCTTTCGGCGCTGATGCCGCCCGGTACCTTGGTCAGCTACACCGTACGTGTCGCGCCGGTTGTCGACTTTCGAGCCGGATACGACGCCGCGCGCTGGCCTGACCTGTGGGAAGAGTTCCATTGCGACTGGCGCGAACTCGATCGCCGTGGCCAAGCCAAAGAAGTCGGAGTGAAGGCGCTCGGCGCGATCGGGCTCGCGCTGGCTGTCGCATGCGGTCATCCGGCGCCGCGGACCGAGAGCGCGGTGGTGCGTACCGAGGTTCAACACGCCGAGACCGCGGAGCGCGCACGGCAGCACGACGTGGCGCGCTCGCACTATCAGCGCGCGGTCGCCGAGGCGAACGATCCTCCGAGCATCGGGTTCGCGCGCCGCGAATATGCGGAGACGCTGATCAGCTGGGGTGAGATCCCCGAGGCGATCGCACAGCTCGAGGGCGCAGTGGCCGCGGTGCCAGGCGATGCGGCCGCGTGGCACGACCTCGGGATCCTGCGGCACAACCAGGGCGACGACGTCCGTGCACTGGACGCACTCGAGCACGCGCGCGCATCGAGCCCGCGTGATCCGCGCCCGCGGATCGCACTCGCCGCGCTGCGCTGGACTCGCGGCGATCGCGCCGGAGCCG